>DATGUX010000213.1:0-3745 GCA_035300985.1 Fodinibius sp. | reverse complement strand
TGAATATCTCGATCGGGATTTTGACAGGCAGCGCCTGGAGGCGGGCGGGTGGACAGCGCGCGTCATTCAGCACGAGATTGACCACCTTGACGGCGTGCTTTTCCTGGATTATCTGTCTTTTTTCAAGCGAAAACTATTTGCGTCCAAACTTGATAAAATAGCCTCCGGCAAAGAGGAGGTCGACTATCCTACCGTAGCTAAAAAGGTTCAAGCCCAATAGAAAGATTATGCGTATTGTCTTTATGGGGTCGCCCGACTTTGCGATTCCCAGTCTCGAAAAACTGCATGACTCCAGCCATGAAATTGCTGCAGTAGTCAGTAACGTAGATAAGCGTCGGGGCCGTCGGTCGCAGCCGTCACCAACACCGGTCAAAGCACGGGCGCTGGAGCTTGGGCTGCCGGTTATAACGGCAGAAGCACTTGACGACCCGGCCTTTCATCAGCAACTTAAAGCCCTTGAGGCCGATCTTTTTGTGGTCGTGGCTTTTCGTATTCTGCCGGAGTCCCTTTTGGCGCTTCCCCGCAAAGGATCGATCAATCTGCATGCCTCGCTCTTGCCCAAATACCGGGGCGCGGCGCCCATCCACTGGGCGGTAATGCAGGGCGAACAGGTGACCGGCTGTACCATCTTTTTTCTGGATGACCAGGTTGATACCGGAAAAATCATTAAGCAGCAACAGACGAAAATAGGCCTCAATGAAACGACCGGTGATGTTTATGATCGATTAAAAGAAATGGGCAGCAGTCTGCTGGTCGATGCTGTAGTTGAAATTGCTGAGGACAGCTATCAATTGACGAAGCAGAATCATGAAGAGGCCACGCCCGCACCCAAGTTGTTTACGGACGATTGCAGGATCAATTTTGACCGTCCGGCCAAGGTGATTCACGATAATATCCGGGGACTGAGTCCATTTCCCACTGCCTGGGCCCTGCTGGATGGGAAAAGGTTCAATATGTACCGCTCCGGGTTGGGTCCCGACACTTCTTTGGCTCCCGGTGAATTGGAGATGCAGCAGGATCAGCTGCTGGCCGGCTGTAGCCGGGGAACGGTAATCCTGGAAAAGGTGCAGCTGCAGGGGAAGAAGCGTATGAGCGGTAAAGATTTTATGAACGGCTATAACGGTCCGAACCGACTGGAATAAAAAATAAAATTGGTGTTGATAATTTCTCGGATAATGGTGATATATATTCTGGAATTATGACAGAAAATAAAGAATGATACTGCAATATGGAAACTTCCCCATTGCTTGAAGCGGCGAAGACGGGATCGGTTAATGAATTGAAAAAACTGCTCGGTAAAGGTGCTGATATTGACAGCACCGGCAAAAACGGGGCGTCGGCCCTGTTGTTGTCGGCCCAATATGATCATATAGCGGCGGTTGAATATCTGCTGCAGCAAGGAGCTGATCCGAATCAGGCTACATCAATGGGCGGCACTGCATTAAACCGTGCTGCTGAGAATGGAAATGTCAAAATAATGGAGCAGCTGCTGGAACATGGTGCAGAAGTTAGGGGCCTTTCGCTGATTACTGCCGCCCGGGAAGGAAGGCTGGAAGCTCTTCGGCTGCTTTGTGAGCACGGAGGCAATATAAATGCTACCCAGCGATGGGAGCAGACACCTCTGATGCTGGCTGCCCGTGAGGGCCACACTGATATTGCCAGCTATCTTCTTGAGCAGGGAGCCCGATTTAAAATGCGTGATAAAAATGAGGAAACGGCTCTTTCGATGGCGCTGGATAATGATCATCCTGAAGTTGCAACTATATTAAAAAAGGCCGGGGCCAATGACAGCAGGAGGGCATCAGACTTCGAGGATGACGATGAGATGGAGCTTGAAGATTTCCCTTTTGATGAGGAACTTCCCGATGATATTGACCTGGAGGAAAGGGATGATTAAAAATAAGAATTTACATTTATAAACAACGGATTTAACTGTTATTTTAGGCCTGTCTAAGGCCTATATGTTTTTTTAAAGAAACACCTTAAACCAAGTATTCAATAAAACCTGAGCTTAATTCAAAGAAATAAAATTTATGGCTAAAATTAATGTAGGTATTAACGGGTTTGGACGGATCGGACGCTTAGTAACGCGGTCTATCCTGGCCTATCATAAAGACGAAATTAATATTGTAGGCATCAATGATTTAACCGATGCCGATATGCTGGCTTATCTGTTCAAGCGCGATTCTGTTCATGGAACCTACGACGGGGAAGTGAGCGCCTCGGAAGGCAGTATCACCATTGACGGAATGGAAATTGGCATCAGCTCTGAGCGTGATCCTTCGAATCTTAACTGGGATGAGCGCGGCGCTGAAGTAGTCGTTGAATCTACGGGCCTTTTCCGCACCCGCGAGGATGCTTCCAAGCATCTGGATGCCGGAGCTGAGAAAGTAATCATTTCCGCACCTGCCAAGGGCGGTGAAGTCAAGACGATTGTGTTGGGCGTCAATGATGATGAGATCGATGACGACACACAAATCTATTCCAATGCCAGCTGCACCACCAACTGCCTGGCGCCTATGGTTAAGGTGCTGGACGACACTTTTGGGCTTGAAAAGGCATTTATGACAACCATTCATGCTTATACCAGCAGCCAGCAGATTCTGGACGGTCCTCACAAAGATCCGCGCAGAGGCCGTACTGCTGCTCACAATATCGTTCCAACAACGACAGGTGCTGCCAAAGCGGTAGGCCTGGTGCTTCCGCATCTGGATGGTAAGCTGGACGGAAGTGCGGTGCGCGTTCCGGTGCCGGATGGGTCGCTGACCGATTTGACGGCTGTTCTTGATAAAGAGGTATCGGCCGAGGATGTGCACAAAGCTTTTGAAGAAGCTTCCAACGGTTCATTCAAAGGCATACTGGAATATACCGAAGAAGATATTGTTTCAACGGATATTCTGAGCAACCCTCACTCCTGCATTTACGATCACGGATTTACCAAGGCAGACGGCAAGCTGGTAAAGCTGTTGGGCTGGTATGACAATGAAGCCGGCTATTCCGCACGGACGGCCGACCTGATTTCCCGCATTGTCTAAAACGTAAGGACCGAACAAAACTTTACAAAGGTGTGCTGCATTTCAGAAATGTGGCACACCTTTTTAGTTTAAAGGGAGTTCCACTCCCGCCTCAGGAGCAGAACTCCTTCCAAAGGGTGGGTTTTTGTAAAGGATACTTTATAAGATGAGGCTGATATAGAATACAGGACGTTGGAGGTTATTTGGCTGCTCTTCAACGGCCGTTGGACTCGGCCCGGAATGATAAGTTTGTAGTCTGTAAAAATATCAGACTTGAAAAGTCTTTAGCCGGAATGCTCGTAGCTTATCTGGGCATAATTGATGGATGCAACCAGCGCAACCCCGCCCAGGATATTGCCCAATAATGTTGGAAGAAAAAAGTGGAAGCTAAAGTCGTACCAGCTAACCTGCTGGACTAATACTCCATAAAAGCCGTCAACGGATCCCGCAATAATGTGTGAAAATTCTCCCAAACCAATAAGGTAGGTAATAAGAATAATTACCCAGAAGCGGGCCTGCTCGGCAAAGGGCAGCAGCCAGATAATGAGCGCAATAAGCCAGCCGGCAAAGATCCCCCGAAAGAAGGTAAGGCTGAATCCTCCGGCCACTACGCCCCGGGCAATTTTATTGAATTGCTCGTAGGTTTCCGGTTCAAATATGGAGATACTGGAGATGGATAAGGCAAAGAGAAAGGTGCCCAGAATGTTAGCAACGAGGACGATACTCCACAG
>DATGUX010000212.1:0-6756 GCA_035300985.1 Fodinibius sp. | reverse complement strand
CCAAAGTAGATTCCGTTCTCAACCTGATGACGCTGGAAGAAAAGGTGGGGCAGATGACGCTCTTCACCAGTGACCTGGCAACGACAGGACCGACGATTCGCGACGATTATGTTAAGCTTATTAAAGAGGGAAAAGTAGGAGCACTTTTTAATGCCTACGGTACGGAATATACGACCAAGCTCCAGAAAATGGCTACTGAAGAGACACGCCTGGGCATCCCGTTATTATTTGGATACGACGTAATCCATGGCTTTCGAACCATCTTTCCCATCCCGTTAGGCATTGCCTCTTCCTGGAATACCGAACTTGCAGAGCTTAGTGCTCGCGTTTCAGCACGGGAGTCAGCGGCATCCGGTCTTCACTGGACCTATGCACCGATGGTTGATATAGCCCGTGATGCGCGGTGGGGACGTATTGCAGAGAGCGCCGGGGAAGATCCTTATTTGTCCAGCCGGTTTGGAGAAGCCTATGTAAAAGGTTACCAAGGGGATGATCTGTCCGATACCGAAACCATCTTGGCAACGGTAAAACATTTTGCTGCTTATGGGGCCGCCATTGCAGGCCGTGATTACAACACGGTGAATATGTCAGAACGGAAAATGCGCGAGATCTACCTGCCGCCTTTCAAAGCAGGCCTGGATGCAGGAGCGGCTACGGTGATGACTGCTTTTAACGAATACAACGGCGTGCCGGCAACAGCTAATGAGTTCCTTTTTAATCAGATCCTCCGCCAAGAATGGGGCTTTGAAGGTTTTGTTGTAACGGATTATACCTCTATACCGGAAATGATTGCTCATGGCTTTACTGCTAATGAAACCGAAGCTGCTTATGAGGCTCTTCAGGCCAATGTAGATATGGATATGCAGAGTGGACTATTTCTCAGCAAGTTGCCTGAATTGGTTGAATCAGGCCGTGTGGATTCTAAGCAGATCAACCAGGCTGTTCGTCGCATTTTAGCCACGAAGTTTAAACTGGGCTTATTCGAAGATCCCTTCCGTTATATTGATGCAAAACGTGAAAAGGAAGAACTCTTGAGCAAGGAAAACCGGATGGCAGCACTCAAAACGGCTCAGGAATCTATAGTACTGTTAAAAAATGAAAACGCACTTCTTCCATTAGATAAAAAAGTCAAAAAGTTAGCCGTTATCGGCCCCTTGGCGGATAGTAAAAAGGATATGTTAGGATCATGGTCGGCTGCCGGCCATTGGGAGGATAATGTTACCATATTGAAGGGCATAAAAGATAAGGTTAGCGAAAATACGGAAGTTACCTATGCCAAGGGAGTCGATGTACTCGGAAAGAATACGGCAGGCATCTCAGAGGCGGTGGAAATAGCCCAAAAAGCCGATGTGGCAATCTTGGTTTTAGGCGAGAAAAGATTAATGAGCGGCGAAGCAGCCAGTCGAGCAACCTTAGACCTGCCGGGCAAGCAGCAACAGCTTTTGGAAGCAGTGCACGAAACGGGAACGCCCGTAGTACTGGTACTTGCCAATGGGCGTCCGCTGGCCATAGAATGGGCAGATAAGAACATCCCGGCTATTGTCGAAACCTGGTATTTAGGGACCGAAGCCGGAAATGCTGCAGCCGATGTCCTGTTCGGTGATGTCAATCCATCGGGTAAACTTCCGGTAACTTTCCCACGGACGGCAGGCATGGAGCCTCTTTATTATAACCACAAAAGCACCGGTCGTCCCAAATCCGATCAGAAGTATACGTCCAAATATATAGATGTGGAAAACAGCCCGCTATATCCATTTGGGTACGGATTAAGTTACACAACCTTCAACTATTCTGGCTTAGATATCAGCTCGGACACGATCAGAAAGGGTGAATCGGTTGAAGTATCAGTTACAGTCAAAAATGAGGGTGATGTAATGGGTAAAGAGATCGTACAGCTGTACATTCACGACCTTTTTTCCAGCATTACACGTCCCGTTAAAGAGTTGCGTAGATTTGAGAAAATAGCACTTTCGCCCGGGGAAGAGCAGCAGGTTACGTTCACGCTGAACCGGGACGATTTCTCATTTTACAATTCAGAAATGGAAAAGGTGGTCGAAGCCGGTGAGTTTAACATAATGGTTGGATCCTCTTCGGCCGATACGGACCTACAGAAAGTTTCGCTGATGATCCGGGAGTAACCAGCTGCTCCCCCAAAAATGGATTTGAATGGGCTTTGGCTTAATAGAGAGCTTTGAAATACTTCCTCATAAACCCCTCTTAAGTTTTTAGGAGGGGTTTGGGGAGGTCAAAACATAGGTATTTCAAAGCATTCTTAATAAAAAGGGCAGGGCGGGTGAACTTTCTCCAGGGCCAGTGGGAGTAATTTTCAGCGCTTCCTACAAAGCTCAACGAGAGGCATGTGACCCTGTAACTTGCTCGGTAATAATCCCAACAGCCCGTGTGCAAGACTCTAAATTAAAGCGACCAGGCCGGGCCACCGGTAGCTTCCTGAACGCTTACGCAGCCTTGTTGACGGCCGGGATTGGGGTCATAAGCCAGAATGTCTTCGCCTACCTTTTGGCTTGTTTTATAGCTCCATATCGCTAATCCGCGCAAATTGTTCAGGAGTGCAAAGGAGGCCACATCGCTATGAAGTTCAGAGGTTCCGCCATTTCCAATGGCTTTTACGTAACTGTTAACCTGCTCTATCACCTTTTTCTCTTCTTCAGGGGTCTTAGCTAAACTTGCTGCAATAATGGGTTTAATCTCCTGGGAAGTAACGTCCAATAGCTCTTCTTTGCCCGTATCTTGCTTCAGCTTATCAAGGATTTTGGACAGATAGGCTTTGGTTAAATCCTGTTCTTTTAGTGGGACCACCTCTTGCAGATACTGGTCAATAAATTGTGGGACTCCTACATCCGAAGCACCGGGGCTACCAGAGGTAGGAGGAAGAATAATATCAACAGCTTTAGTGACAAAATATGCTTCCTCCTCATTAAAAAATAGGGGTTCCCAGGTTGAAACATCAGTCTCAGCACAGCCCTGCAATAGGCTAATTGCTGCCGTGCCGCTGACTGCAAATCCAAATGAAAGGCCAATTTTTTTTAATGCTTCTCGTCTGTTCATAATGAAAAATTTATAGGTTTCTTTTTTTAAGTTCAGAAACAGCGTGATCTGCAGCTCGTGCCGTTAAAGCCATATAGGTAAGCGAAGGGTTTTGACAAGCGGCAGATGTCATGCAGGCCCCGTCGGTCACATACACATTGGGCACGCTATGGAGCTGATTATGTTCATTAAGAACTGAAGTTTCGGGATCTCGTCCCATGCGGGCAGTCCCCATCTCATGGATACCTAATCCCGGAGCGCCAATGTCGTCGTAGGTTTGAATATCTTTAAAACCGGCAGTTTCAAGCATCTCTGCAGCTTGGGAGGCCATGTCTTTGCGCATGGTCATCTCATTTTCCTTAAATTCGGCATCAAAAGTAACGGTTGGAAGTCCCCACTGATCTTTCTTGTCATAATCCAGATACATTTTATTTTCATGATAGGGCAGGGTTTCACCGAATCCGGTAAGTCCCATTGACCAGCCGCCCGGTTTTAAAAGAGCCTCTTTTAGTTCTTTACCAAAATTAAGCTCCCGTACATACTCTGACCAATCACCGCGGCTGGCACCACCCTGATAACCATATCCGCGGATAAAGTCTTTTCGGTCGGTATCGCGGCCCAGATTTCGGAAACGTGGAATATAGACTCCATTAGGCCGGCGGCCGGTATAGTATTTATCTTCAAATCCATCGTATTTGCCTTGAGCACCCACCTGGAAGTGGTGATCCATAATGTTGTGGCCCAGCTCTCCGGAGTCGTTGCCCATACCCTCCGGAAAACGATCAGATTTTGATTGCATCAGAATACTTGCGGAAGCTACTGCTGATGCGCAAAGGAAAATGACTTTGGCTTTATACTCATAGGTCTCTTTTGATTCGCGGTCAATAACACGTACCCCGGTTGCTCGGTTTTTATCCTTGTCGTATATCACTTCATGGACAATCGAGTTTGGCATCAGAGTCATATTGCCGGTAGCGTCAGCAACTGGAAGGGTAGAGGAGTTACTACTGAAGTAAGCGCCATACGGGCAGCCCCGCATGCATCGGTTTCGGTATTGACAGGTAACCCTTCCCATGCCTTCTTTTGTGCCCTCGGTAATATGGGCTACGCGGCCAATAGTTAAGATCCGGTCGGAGTAGGCTTCTGCTATCTTCCCTTTGAGATGCTCTTCCACACAGTTCAGCTCCATAGCCTTCAGGAAGATACTGTCAGGCAGCTGCGGCAGTCCAAGTTTGGTCCCGCTGATGCCCACAAATTTTTCAACCCGCTCATACCAGGGTTTTACATCTTTATAGCGGATGGGCCAGTCAACGGCCACGCCATCTTTGGCATTAGCTTCAAAATCAAAATCACTCCATCGATAACTTTGACGTCCCCACATCAGTGAACGTCCGCCTACATGATAGCCCCGCATCCAGTCAAAGCGTTTATCTTCGTTATAGGGATGGTCAATATCATCGACAAAGAAATGGTTAGTTGCCTTCTTAACGGTATAACCGGTACGTGCTTGCTTTTGCTGCCGCTTCTTTTCCTCGCGGGTAAGTTCACCGTTATTTTCAAAATCCCAAGGATCCATATTCATGGTGGGATAATCATCCACATGCTTAACCATCCGGCCGCGTTCCAGGACCAGTGTTTTTAGGCCCTTCTCAGTAAGCTCTTTGGCCGCCCAGCCGCCGCTAATGCCGGTACCGACTACAATTGCATCAAACTCTTCCGTGCTTTCCTTAACCTGAAATCCATTGCTTTCCATTGACACTACTTTCAACTTTGGTTTCCTTTTCTTAAAGTATTATAGAAGAGTAGGACTAACTTTGCAAATATTTTACGAGTTAGAATTACCACAAAAATTTTTTACGCTGGGCACCTATTGATTAGAAAATAGGTTCTAATCTGTTGGCAGCTATTATAGAAATGAAAACTCTTTATTGAGTCCTTTGGAATACCCGCCCAAAACCCTCCTGAACTATCGAAATCGGGATTATTGGACCGGTTAACAAGAGCCAAAAGACATTCGTCAGACGATCTCGATCCTTCGGAATCTGACCAATTCTGAAAAGATCTTTAATTAATAAGTGAGCGTGGGGAAGAATTGCATATTACGAGATGTCGAGGAAGGCCACAAGCTTGCGCTGACTGAAATCCGAGTTATAAAACTTATTTCTCCTCACTCGGAATAATAAATTTTAATCTGCCCAAATTTGCCTTGCGCAACTTTCAAAAGTTATTGCAGTAGTAAAAAGCCTGTGGCTGTAACAGCTTTAACTTCTCTGTGGTTATTGGCTATTGTTGGAGGCCATAAGGCGCCCCAGCAGCCGTTGAGCTTCATCTGCTTGCGAGCTTCCTGAATAGTTGTCTACTACCTTTTGAGCATAGCTTTGGGCCTTCGAATGGTTACCGGCATCGAAATAGGCCTGGGCTGCTTTTGAGTAGTTATAAGGCGTAGTAGAGTCATTTTTATCCCATTCGGCCGCTTTAACATAAAGCTTCGCGGCTTCGGCATAATTGCCCAGATCGGTCATCAGCAAGGCGTGAAAGGAGATAGGACCTACGCCTAAAATTCCTTCCGGCACATCGAAACCTTCAATATAAGAAGCCGCTTGCTGAAAGTTGCCTAAATTATACTCACTGACGGCGGCATAATAGTGGGCCAGGTTTGCAGCTTCGGTTCCGGAATAGTTATTGATAATCTGCTCAAATCCAACGGTAAAATCCTGTTCTGAACCCGTTAAGGCCTGTTCATAATCACCATTCATATAATAATTTGAAGCATCAGCCATAAGCAACTGGGCTTTCCCTTCCTGCGACTGAGAATAGTAATAATAACCTATAGCACCGCCGATGACCAGGATAAGGGCAGCCAATCCGCCGAAAACGGCCATTTTGTTGTTGTCATAAAATCCCTGGGCCTTAGAAAAGGTTTCCAGCAACGGATCTTGTTCTAATTCATCTTGTACGTGTTTCTTAGACATAGGGAATCAATATTAAACTTAATTTGGAGGCGGTAAAAATATCACAGTTTTACTTGATAGTAAAATCTAAATTGCCGCTAATTTACCACGCGACAGTTTGTATATATGATCGGAGCGACGGGCTATCTTTTGCTCGTGGGTGATTAATAGAATACTCAGGCTGCGCATTTCCCGAAGTTCAAAGAGAAACTTTAATAGCGTTTCGGTATTTTCCTCATCCAGGTTGCCGGTAGGTTCGTCGGCCAAAATAAGATCCGGATCATTAATGAGCGCACGCGCCATAGCCACACGCTGCTGCTCTCCCCCTGAAAGTTGTGAGGGGCGGTGTTCGGCCCGACTTTCTATTCCAAAATGATGAAGCAGGTCCCGAGCTTTATTTTCAGCCTTCTTCGGGCTTGATTTACCTATCAGGGCCGGCATCATAATATTTTCGAGGGCGGTAAATTCTGGCAGCAGATGATGAAACTGAAAGACAAAGCCCAGCTTTTTGTTGCGGAAGCCGGCCAAAGCTTCTTTATCCATGGCATAAATTTCACTGCCTTCCCAATAAACGGTTCCTCCATTGGGACGGTCGAGGCCGCCGAGAATATGAAGCAGAGTGCTTTTACCGCAGCCGCTTGCTCCA
Source organism: Fodinibius sp. (assembly GCA_035300985.1). Classification (GTDB taxonomy): domain Bacteria; phylum Bacteroidota; class Rhodothermia; order Balneolales; family Balneolaceae; genus Fodinibius. The sequence goes on along the minus strand of DATGUX010000212.1, from coordinate 114 downwards.
ACTACGGTAGAAACGGATCCTTTGGCAACCGTCAGGGAGGTTCCATCTAATACGGTAAGCGGGGGACGTTCCTCGTCTCCCTCAAAGGTTTTAACAATATTTTTGGCTTCTAAA
>DATGUX010000211.1:0-4957 GCA_035300985.1 Fodinibius sp. | reverse complement strand
TGGGAAGATGCTACAGCCAAGGGAATCAAGAAAGCTTCGGGAACCGTAAGCAACATAAAATCTGCTAACGTTCAAAACCAAAGCGTCACCGTTTCCGGTGGAAGTGTAGATAAATATCGCGTTAATCTTAAAATTACCTTTGAAGTAAGCTAATATCCGGATCCACAGATAGTTAACTTAAAAGACCTGTCAGGTTTTGAAAACCTGACAGGTCTCAGTTCTTCATCACTCTGGTTGCCAGCTGTTCATTTTATCGCCAATCACCTCGCGGAGGCGGCTCACCGGCACGCGGTCCTGCGTCATATCATCACGGTAGCGAATGGTGACCGTATCCTCTCCCTCCGATTCTACGCCATCAAAATCGACGGTAATACAGAAGGGCGTACCCGCCTCGTCCTGTCGCCGGTAGCGCTTGCCAATGGAACCCGATTCATCATACAGCACGGTATAATCCTCGCGCAAGTCGTGCTCAATCTTATGCGCCAGGTCCTGCAGCTTATCTTTCTTGATGAGCGGGAAGATGCCCACCTTGGTCGGTGCTATTTTGGGGTTCAGCTTCAACACGATGCGCTCATTTCCGTCTACCTCTTCCTCACGATAAGCATCGCACAGCACCATCATCACTGCGCGATCCAGGCCAATTGACGTTTCGATCACATAAGGCGTATAGCGCTTCTGTTTTTTCTGATCATAATACTCCAGCTTCTTACCGGAATATTCGTGATGCTGGGTCAAATCAAAGTCCGTGCGGTTATGCACGCCTTCCACCTCCTGCCAGCCAATCGGATATTCGTACTCAATATCCGCAGCCGAGGCCGCATAGTGCGCTAATTTATCCTCCGGGTGTGGTTCGGTGCGCAATTTATGCTCGCGAATCCCCAGACTCTTGTGCCAGTCCAATCGCTTGGCCAGCCATTTTTCATATTCATCGGCATCGGTGCCGGGTTCCACAAAGTACTGCATCTCCATCTGCTCGAACTCGCGCATGCGGAATACAAACTGGCGGGCGACTACCTCGTTGCGGAAAGCTTTGCCCACCTGCGCAATACCAAAGGGAATCTGCTGGCGGGCGGTATCCATTACGTTCTTGAAGTTCACAAAAATACCCTGAGCCGTTTCCGGGCGTAGATAGACCCCGTCATCATCGGCCGAAGAGGTAGCGCCAAATTGCGTTTTGAACATCAGGTTGAACTGACGCACCTCAGTCCAGTCGAAAGCGCCAGACTCCGGTGCCCGGATCTCATGCTCCATAATAATCTCGTGCAAATCCTCGCAAATGCCGTTGCGCGAGCCGGCCGTATCCAGCAGCTGCTGCAGCTCTTCGGCCTTCTCCTGCTTGTCTTTACTGCGCAGCTTGGCAATCTCACCCTCTACCAACATATCAGCCCGGTAGCGCTTATTGGACTGCTTGTCGTCAATCATCGGATCATTAAAGCCGCCCACATGTCCGCTGGCCTCCCATACTTTGGGATGCATAAAAATGGAGGCATCCAGCCCTACAATATTGCTATGGTACTGGGTCATCTCCTTCCACCAGTCATCCCGGATATTACGCTTGAGCTCGGTGCCCAGCGGACCATAATCGTACACGGCCCCAAGTCCGCCATAAATTTCAGAGGATTGAAAAATGAAGCCGCGGGCTTTGGCCAGCGAAACGATCGTATCTAAGCTCTCAAGTTCAGTAACGGACATATAACTGCAGTATGATTTTCAGTGATTGAATTTAAAGATGGCAAAAGATAGTAAAAATTAATGCCTTAATTAATCCTGAATTATTCGCGGGCCAAAATCCACTTGTTAATAATTCAGGTATTAGTTAAAATTTGTCAATTTTATTGCGATATTTAGCAGCTGTATATAATTAAACAAATAGATACTGATGAAAAGTTTTAATATCGGCATTCTGGGAGCCACCGGTGCCGTCGGACAAAAGTTTATTCGCTTACTGGAAAATCATCCCTGGTTTACGATAAGTGCATTGGGTGCCTCCCAACGCTCGGCCGGCAAGAAATACAACCAGGCCGTTCACTGGGTGGAAAAGACCGAACTTCCAGCGGCCATCGCTGATGTTGAGGTCTTGGAATGCGATCCGTCGGCATTCGATGGGATCGACTTTGTTTTTTCCGGCCTGGATTCGTCTGTTGCCGGAGATATAGAAAAAGGTTTTGCAGAGGCTGGCATTCCGGTCATTTCCAACGCCAAGAACTACCGCATGCACGATCAGGTGCCGCTGCTGGTGCCGGAAATAAATCCGGATCATACCGAGCTTATTAAAAAGCAGAACTTCAGTGCCGACGGCAGCGGGTGGATTGTGACCAATCCCAACTGCGTTTCAGTGCCGCTTTCAATGTCACTGCGTCCGCTGGATGATGCTTTTGGCATTGATTCGGTAGTCCTCACCTCTATGCAGTCGATCTCGGGAGCGGGCTATCCCGGCGTGCCCAGCCTTGACATTGTAGCCAATGTGGTTCCCCATATCGGCGGCGAGGAAGACAAAGTGCAGACCGAGGCGACCAAGGTGCTGGGCAGCATCGACGGCGATAAAACCAAATTTAGGGAGTTCCCCATTCAGGCTACGGCGGTGCGCGTGCCTACTATCGAGGGGCACCTGCTTTCAGTGGCCGTGAAGCTGGAGAACCCGCCGGCCGATATTGAAGCGGCCAAAAAAGCTTTTGCCCAGTGGAAAAATCCTATTGCTGAGCTGAAACTGCCTTCTTCACCCACGCGGCCCATTCGTTTGTACGAGGAGGACCGCTATCCTCAACCGCGGCTCCATGCCGAGCGCGAAGGCGGCATGCAAACGGCCGTAGGGCGCCTGCGCAAAGGCACCGTGATGGATATCGGCTACGTGACCATGGCGCATAATACCATCCGCGGGGCAGCCGGCGGAGCAATTCTGAACGGAGAGCTGCTGGCCGCAAAAGGTTATATTAAATAAATATTGAGTTCTGAATTCATGCTGCCGAATTCAGAACTCATTCTTCCCCACCCAGTTGATTCAGCCTGTATTCCGAAAAACGTACGCGCGCCTGCGAAATCAGCTGCCGGGCTTCGTCGCGATCTTTTCGCTTAATTTTTAGCGTACGACTGCCCGGTTCGTTGCCCGGCAGATCCATAAAAGCATCCATCGAGGTTCCTTCCAACCTAATTTTACCACTGAACCAGCCTTTTTTGAATGAAATTTCTTCCAGGTTAGCGTATGGAATCGTGATTGTTCGGGTATCCGACTCCCACAGCCCAACGAATCCATCGCGCAGCTGATACTCTATACGGAGCCCCTGATCACTGAGACTCAATAATCCGGTCACTTCTTTCAGTCCGTGTGAGACGCCGGTAATTTCAAACGGAACCGTTCGGTTGCCAATATTCATAGGTCAAAAAAATCTTTTAACACATTCTTTTTAATGGTGTATTAACGCGTTCACCGGCTACGTTCAATTAGTTTTGAGTCAGGTTTTAGGTACGACTAATCCACCCAGTATCTCCTCCCGAGGCGGGGAGGTTTCCTCTCCCCTCCCCGACAGTGGTCGGGACAGGCTTTGAGAGGGGATTAAGGGGTCTGTTACTTTTCAACAGTACTCATATCGTTTATTCTGCTGTTTTAACCGGTAAACGCGTAGTGTATTACATGATATATAAAAAAAATGAAAATATTTTGTAAGGATTGCCTTCTTTAACGCTCTTACTATAGAGAACGTTTGTGAAAAACGTTTAAGCCGTTGAAAATAGAGAGTAAATGTCCTTCCGGGGTGAAGCAGTGGATAGCTGCCTCACCTCTTTTTAATCAAAGAGAGTATATGGGATTAGTGGGGTAATCCTTCAGCCGACTAAAACGCTTTATGAGAGAGGCGCTATGCAAATGCCACATTCATCAATTGTATGGGTTGTACTGCTGTTATTGAGCTATGGCCCGGCAGCAGTGGGACAAACCATCATAATTGATGAGGGTTTTGATGATGGCAATTTTACAGATAATCCCACTTGGACAGATCCCGTTGGTACTCATCACATAGTTAATTCTCAAAATCAACTTCAGCTAAAAGCCCCGTCCGTCGAAAGCAAGTCATCTATAACAACCCCCTCTTCTGCCGCCTACGGTGAATGGGAAGCCTTTATTAAGATGGATTTTAAAACCTCAAGTACCAGCCTCGCACGATTCTATCTTATTTCTGATGCAACAAGTATCAAAGGTGGAATTAACGGTTATTATATCGAGATAGGCAGCAGCGATGATGACATTAAGCTATACCGACAGGACGGCAATAACCGGACTATTCTTATTGATGGAGACGATGGCCTTGTGGATTCCGATCCCGTAGCCATTCGCGTTAAAGCCACCCGGACAATTAATGGGCAGTGGGAGCTGATGGCTGATCCTACAGGTGGACAAGACTTTAACCGACAAAGCACCACTGCAACAGACAATAGCTATTCCACCAGCAATTATGTCGGGCTATTCAGCAAGTACACCAGTTCACGATCCGAAAAATTCTTTTTTGACGATATTAAAGTTACCAAGGTAATGCCGCCCCTTGCGATTCAAAACATTAACCCTGCCGACAATCAAACTATTGACGTTATCTTTAATCTGAATGTTGATCCGGCCAGCGTTTCTGCTTCGGATTTTTCTGTTGACAATGGCATCGGCTCACCCAATTCGATTTCGGTGCAAGACAATGTGGTTCGCTTGTCTTATGACAATGTGCTCCCGGGCAGCCATTATACCCTGACGGTCAGCGGTATCAGTGATCAATCCGGCAACACCATAGCCCCTAATGCGACGGCGGCCTTCACCCTCTTTGATAGCTTTACGGCCGGCGATGTGATCATCAATGAATTTATGTACGATGAACCGCCCGGTCAAAGCGAATATATCGAGATCAAAAACAGATCGGACAAGCTGCTCGATCTTCAGGATTGGCAAATCGGCGATGATTCTAATCTTCAAAAAATATCG
>DATGUX010000210.1:0-4842 GCA_035300985.1 Fodinibius sp. | reverse complement strand
CAGGTAAATGAAATTCAATACATCCAAAACCTATTGCAGTCAATAAGTTATGAGTGAAACTAAAGCACTTGAATCCATGGTCGGTGGTGAGTATAAGTATGGCTTTACCACCAAGGTGGAATACGAAGAGTTTCCACGAGGTATTAATGAAGAGATAATTCGAGAGATATCCAGGCGAAAGAACGAACCCAAGTGGGTGACGGACTTCCGGCTGGAGGCTTATGAAAAGTGGACTACGATGGAAGAGCCGGACTGGCCCAATGTAGAATATGAAACGCCTGACTTTAATAGCCTGCAATATTATTCGGCCACAAAGAAAGGTGATAATGGCAAAAAGCCGGAGAGTCTTGATGATGTAGATCCGGAAATTCTGGAAACATACGAAAAGCTGGGCATTCCACTTCAGGAGCAGAAACAGCTGCAGGGTATTGCGGTAGATGCCATTTTTGACAGTGAATCCATCTTTACCACCTTTAAGGAAAAACTGGCTGAGGCCGGCGTTATTTTCTGTTCTATCTCGGAGGCTATTCAGGATTATCCCGAGATTGTAAAAAAATATCTGGGAACCGTAGTGCCTAAGGGCGACAATTTCTACGCCGCTCTTAATTCGGCGGTATTCTCCGACGGATCGTTTTGCTACGTACCCAAAGATACCATTTGCCCGATGGAACTGGCCTCTTACTTCCGAATTAATAATGAGCAGAGCGGTCAGTTTGAGCGCACGCTTATTGTATGTGAGGAGAACAGCCAGGTCAGTTACCTGGAAGGCTGTACCGCGCCTAAATTCTCCAGTACCCAAATGCACGCGGCCGTGGTTGAGTTAGTGGCCCTTGATAATGCAGAAATAAAATACTCTACCATTCAAAACTGGTATTCCGGAGACGAGGAGGGTAAAGGCGGCGTTTATAACTTTGTAACCAAGCGGGGCCATTGCCGCGGAGATAATTCCAAAATTTCATGGACGCAGGTAGAAACGGGTTCCGCGATTACCTGGAAGTATCCCAGCGTCATTCTTCTCGGCGATAATTCTATCGGCGAGTTCTTTTCCGTAGCCGTTACCAATAACCATCAGCAAGCGGATACCGGCACCAAGATGACCCATGTGGGCAAGAATACGAAGAGCACAATTATTTCTAAAGGTATTTCTGCCGGCGTTTCCAATAACAGTTACCGGGGCGAAGTGAAGATAAGTCCACGTGCGGATAATGCTCAGAATTACTCTGTGTGCGACTCTATGTTAATCGGGCAAACATGTGGGGCACATACCTTTCCCTATATTGAATCTGCTAATGCTACTGCCAAGATAGAGCATGAAGCTTCTACCAGCCGTGTGGGCGAGGATCAGCTTTTCTATCTGCAACAGCGAGGCATGGATGAAGATGATGCCGTTTCACTGATTGTCAACGGCTTCTGTAAAGAAGTGCTCAAAGAGCTGCCCATGGAATTTGCCGTAGAGGCTGATAAGTTGCTGAGCATTAAACTTGAAGGTAGTGTAGGTTAAGCTATTCGCCTGTTGCAACCATATCGAAATTCAATAATCAAAAACCAAAATTCATAAATATCGTAACGTGCTACAAATAAAAGATTTACATGTGTGTGTAGAAGAGGATGGAACCGAAATCCTTAAAGGAGTGAACCTTACCATAAATCCCGGCGAAGTTCACGCAATAATGGGGCCTAACGGAAGTGGAAAAAGTACGCTCTCCAAAGTAGTAGCGGGCCATGAAGCTTATGAAGTTACCCAGGGAGATATCCTCTTTGAAGGCGAAAGTATTCTGGAGCTCGACCCTGATGAGCGGGCACATAAAGGCGTATTTCTTGCTTTTCAATATCCTGTGGAAGTTCCGGGTGTGACTAATAAAAACCTGTTGCGCCAGGCTTATAACACGATTGCTGAAAAGCGGGGCCGGGAGGAATTAGATCCACTGCAATTTGAAGATTATGCTCATAACAAGCTTGATCTTATTGAAATGGATCCTAAGTTCCTGGAGCGCAGTGTTAATGCGGGTTTTAGCGGCGGCGAGAAGAAGCGCAATGAAATATTTCAGATGGCAGTGCTCGATCCAAAGCTTTCATTTTTGGATGAGACGGATTCCGGACTTGATATTGATGCGTTAAAAATTGTTGCTAACGGCATTAATCAGATTTCCGATGAGGATAACGCCGTTGTATTGGTAACGCACTATCAGCGCGTACTGAATTATGTGAAGCCGGACCATGTGCACGTAATGATGGGCGGAAGAATTGCTACCAGCGGCGACAAAGAGCTTGCAATCAAACTTGAGGAACAAGGCTACGACTGGCTGGTTAATGGTTCATCAGTATCTGTAAATGGAGAACAGTAATAATCAAATGGCTAAAGTGAAGCAACGAAATAAACGAACAATTTTACATGATCTGCTGAGCTTTCAAAGCTCACTGAATGGCAAGTCTGAATTGGTGGATAAATTACGCCTGGAAGGGGCTGAGGAGGTTCAGAACACCTCATTTCCCCATCCTAAAGATGAGGATTGGCGTTTCATCAATCTGCGCGATCTTTACTCAGACACATTTGTACCGGCAGAAAATGTCGATACCGATCTGCCTGATATCAGTGAATATTATCTTCCTGAAAGCAAGGGGGCCACGCTGGTATTTGTTAACGGCACTTATTCCGAGAAGCACTCCTCGACTGAAGCACTGGCCACTGATGTGACCATTGGAAATATTGCTCAGTTAGCAGCAGATAAGAATGAGCTGTTGGTCAAGCATTTGGATAATCATACTAATTTTGATGGTGATATTTTCAGCTCTTTCAACAAGGCCTTTTTGAAGGATGGCGTCTTTATCCATATTCCCGAAGAGACGGAAGTGGATACACCTATTCACTTGTTGTTCCTTCAAACAGATGCTGAGGAGACTTACTTTACCACATCCCGCAGTGTCATCGCTGCCGAGAAAGGGGCTGATGTGACTATTGTGGAAGATCACGTGGGACTGGGAGATAATAAATATTTTAATCTGCCCGTAGTAGAGGTCAACCTTGAGGAAGAAGCCTACATAAAGCATACGAAGATCCAGCGCGAAAGCCATGAGGCGCTACACTTTGCACGCGTCAGCGCTTCTGTGGCCAAGCATGCCAACTACGAATCATATACTATTACGCTCGGCGCCAAGCTTTCTCGCAATGAGCCGCGTATTTCTCAGCAGGATGAAGAGGTTGAGTTTACCGTAGACGGACTGGTCCTGATCGACGACAATCAGGTGTCAGACACCCATTCTATTATGGATCACCGTTTCTCGCATGCCGATAGCCATCAGCTGCATAAATGTGTGATTAACGGTCATGCACACTCCGTGTTTAACGGTAAGATCTTTGTCCGCCAGGATGCTCAAAAAATTGATTCCTTCCAGGAAAATCGAAATCTGTTGCTTTCCCGTAGGGGACTGGTGAACACTAAACCGCAACTTGAGATTTTTGCTGATGATGTACTTTGTACTCACGGTGCTACCATCGGTCAACTTGAAGAGGATGAGCTCTTTTATCTTAAGAGCCGCGGTCTGAATGAACAGCGGGCTCGCGAACTGTTAATCTACGCATTTGCTCTGGAAACCATCGAGAATATTACCATAGATTCTGTTCAGGAACTGCTGGTAGATGAAGTGCATAAATATACCAAACGCCAACTTGACTCCCAGCCAACGACTTAACGATGGCTAAAGCTACATCTTCAATAGCGACTCCATCCGTGGCTTTTGAGCGGATCCGCAGCGATTTCTCTGTGTTGTCTGAACAGGTCAGGGGCAAGCCTTTGGTCTATTTGGATAACGCAGCATCCAGCCAGATGCCCACCATTGTTGCAGACCGGATGGATCATTACCATCGACATGAGCACGCCAATGTGCATCGGGGGATCCATCATCTCAGTCAAATGGCTACAGATGCCTTTGAGGCTACTCGTTCCAAAGTTCAGCGTTTTATAAATGCTGAGCATCTTCACGAAGTTATTTATACCACAGGCACTACGGACGGAATTAATCTGGTGGCTCACAGTTTTGGTGAGCGTTTTCTTTCTGAAGGGAAAGAGATTATTATTTCGGAAATAGAACATCACGCCAATATTGTACCTTGGCAAATAGCCGCAGAAAAATATGGCGCCACACTAAAAGTTATTCCGGTTAACGATCGCGGAGAACTTATCTGGGAGGATTTTACCAGCCTTCTCAGCGAACGCACTGCTATTGTAGCTGTTGGTCACGTCTCCAATGCGCTGGGTACAGTAAATCCTGTCCGCAAAATAATTGCCCAGGCTCATAAATATGATATCCCGGTGTTGTTAGATGGGGCACAGGCAGCTCCCCACGGATCGGTGGATGTACAGGAGCTGGATGCCGACTTTTATGCTTTCTCTGCTCATAAGATGTGCGGCCCCACGGGCTTTGGCATCCTCTACGGAAAAGAGGAGTATCTGGAGGCTATGCCGCCTTACCGAAGCGGTGGAGATATGATTGATAAAGTGTCTTTTGACGGCACCACCTTCAACGAGCTTCCTCACAAATTTGAGGCAGGCACTCCGCCCATTGTTGCCGGTATTGGATTGGGGGCCGCTATCGACTATCTCACGGACATCGGCATAGATAATATTGCTGAGCGAGAGCAGCAGCTGCTGGAATATGCTACCGAAAAGCTTCTTGAAATTGAAGGCTTGCGTATTATCGGTACTGCGGAGCATAAAGCCTCCGTTATTTCCTTTGTCATCGATGGCATTCATGCTACCGACATTGGCACTATTCTGGATCAACAGGGCATTGCCGTCCGTACCGGCCACCACTGCGCACAACCTACCACGCGACGATTTAAGA
>DATGUX010000209.1:0-7059 GCA_035300985.1 Fodinibius sp. | reverse complement strand
TTCCGTCACGGCTCAGACGATGCCTTCCCTCAAAGAAGCTATGGAAGAGCTGCTGGGACATCCCTTTACCTTTATAAATTGCGGAGGCGCCACCCGCTCCAATCAGTTTCGGGAGCAGTGGACCGACGGAGCCAATGTTTTTTCACTGGCTCCCGGTATTATTGTGGGTTATGAGCGCAACACACACACTTTTCGTGAACTAAAAAAGCACGGCTATCGTTTGATGAACCAATATGATTTTATCGAAGAGTTTAGCGACCGGCCGTTCGTACCCGGCAATCAAAAAATTGCTATCAGTTTTTTAGGGCACGAGCTTTGCCGCGGTCGCGGAGGGGCACGCTGTATGACCATGCCCATTGCACGAGCTCACTAATCTAACTTCTCAACCTTGAACAATAAGCCGTCTCTGAACACTGTTAACCGAGATTATGAGGAGGTTTATCCTCCCAATTCTAATAATCGGCCTAAAGCTAATAATCACCTTTCGGGCAGAACCATTGCCACACATCTGGGCCTGTTCCTGCTCACCTTTACCATGGTTACGCTTGCAGGGGCCAACTTTGTAGGCTTCAGCGGATCGTTATTTCCATTCGGTCTCCCCAACACAACTGATATGTTCCGAGGAGCACTCTTTGCAAGCCTGTTGCTGGGTTTTTTGGGCGTCCACGAGTTTGGGCATTACTTTGCTTCCCTCTACCACAAGATAAAAGTAACATTGCCTTATTTTATACCCATTCCGCTTGGGATCGGCACGATGGGCGCCGTTATCCGTATTAAGCAGAAAATAAATGATAGCCATAAACTCTTTGATGTGGGAGCTGCCGGCCCCCTGGCGGGCTTTGTTGTTTCTCTAACTGTATTGCTCGTCGGTTTTGCTACGCTGCCGGATGCCTCGTACATTCAGCAGTTTGACGGCCATGAATCAGTTAAAACCTATGTGTCCCAACATGGCAGCTATCCCGAAAGCCCCCAGGCTGAAACAAGCGGACAGACCCTTACTGCCGGAAATACGCTGCTCTATGGTTTCTTAGCCTCCTTTTTTGACAATGTGCCTCCCATGTGGGAGATGTATCACTATCCCTTTCTTTTTGCAGGATGGCTGGGACTCTTCTTTACCGCACTGAACCTGATGCCGCTGGGCCAGCTCGACGGTGGGCATATCCTATACTCTCTTATTGGATATAAAAAACACCGGACGGTCGCCCGGCTCTTTTTTGGCCTTCTTGTCACCCTGGCCGGCATCGAAGCAATCCCCTTTATTCACCTCTCGCTGGCTGAGTATGGCCTCTCTTTTCATGTTGTCAGCTGGCTTATTTGGGCGGGCATTTTGTTTATTCTGCTACGCAAAGCCTTCCACAATAATTTATCGTGGATATTGTGGATGATGATCATTTCTCTGGCCGTGACGGCGGGATATCTCTATCTTTATGTAGGCCAGATCAGCGCTTCAAATTCACTCATCTGGCTTATTTGGTCATTTTTCACCGCCTTCCTGGTAGGCATTGAGCATCCGCCCGCCCTGTACGAGCGTCCTCTTGATCCCACTCGCACCTTCCTGGGATGGACCAGCATGGCTATTTTTGTTCTTTGCATCAGTCCTAATCCACTATATTTAATGTAACTATCTTTTCCTTATCTTTAAGGTGATTTATATAAACCCAATCGACGATTAAACAGTCACTAATCTATATTTATGCGCTTTCTTACTCTCCTATTATTCTCAACGCTCTTAATCTCCTGCTCATCTTCAACACCCGATGATGTTGATACAAAAGTAGACCAACTCATTACTGAAGATAAGTACCAGCAGGCTATTGAGATTGTTGAAAATGCCGATGCCCAAAAGGTGGACGCCGATCTTTCCAAGCTTAAAGAAAAAACGTATCTGAACTACGGGCTCTACCTTGAATACCGCGGCCCTGAAGACAGCAGCATGCGTGATCGAATGACCTCAGCACTGGAGCAATTTATCAAGGTGCTTAACATCAATCCTGACAATCAAAAAGCACGCTCTGAAATTGAACAAATTATGGGTATTTACAGCACCATGCCCGATAATTCACCGGGTGAAGGGATCCTGGCTGATTTGCGGGAGTTGGGTTTCGACTATTAGACAGCTGCCAACTATCAGCTTTCAGACATCAGCCACGGGCTTTAACTTTTAAGTATAGGAACGTGAGCATGCGTTTAACTCCCGTTGCTTCTAAAAGCAACTCTTTAAGGCTGTCAACTTCTATACATTGCTAAATATTTTGGCAGGATAAGTTAGTATATCAACTCATAGGCCGGATTATATGCACTATTTGAAAGAATTCATCTTTGCACTTGGCCTGTCAGTGCGTATCGTTTATCTTTAGGCTGATGCTATAGCTTTAATAGCAAGTGTCAATATATGGCTCTTGCTCCAAATTTTTATTCTCTGTAATCTCACGTAAATCCTTCTGCATTATTAATTTTGTGAGCTGAGTGCCGCTTGCCTTTATAATAAGACCTGAATATGCGGCAATCCTTGGATTTTTTTAATCAACTTTTAACTCATGGCTACTAACACGCCAACTATAAAAAACCGAAAAGCCCGACATGAATTTCGCGTTGAGGATACCTATGAAGCGGGTATCGTACTTAAAGGTACGGAGGTAAAGTCGCTTCGAAATGGCAATGCCAGCCTTAGTGAGGCCTTTGCTATTCTGCAAAATGGGGAGGTATGGCTGCGCGGAATGTATATCAAGCCTTATAAAATGGGCTCCTATGCTAATCATGATGAACGACGCCCGCGAAAACTGCTGCTTAATAAGCGGGAAATCCGCGAGTTGGATAAAGCCGTAGATCAAAAAGGATATACACTGGCCCCGCTTAAACTTTACTTTAAAAAAGGCTATGCTAAAATATTGTTAGGTGTAGCTAAAGGTAAAAAGCAGCACGATAAGCGCCAGGATATTAAAGAGCAGGATATGAAGCGCGAACTTGACCGCCAATATAAAGGCACCTACAAAATTAATATGTAACTCCCGCCTATCTCATGTTTGGTTTTAAGACATGGCGCCGAAGCCGGCTCATGAAAAAGGACTTTCCCGATGCGTGGCAGACAATACTGCAAACGAATGTTCCCTACACCCAAAAGCTGCCTGAACATTTGCAAAAGAAGCTCAGGGGACTGATCAACATTTTTGTAAATGAAAAGATATTTGAAGGTTGTGCCGGGCTTGAAATTACTGATGAAATGCGCGTAAGCATCGCGGCGCAGGCCAGTATTTTAATACTTGGTATTGATGATCTTTCCTCTTTCTATAACGGCCTTCGCTCGGTGCTTGTATATCCGAAACCCTATGTAGCTAAGGTTAAAAACCGGCACGACAGTTTTTTTGTGCAGGAAGGCTTTCAGCACCGCCGCGGAGAGGCCTGGAAACACGGCAATGTGGTGCTGGCCTGGGATGAAGTTCAGAAAGGTGCATCTGACATTCACGACGGACAAAACCTGGTTTTCCATGAATTTGCTCACCAGCTGGATTATGAATATGGTGCTACCGATCAAATAGAAGAGCAGTACAATGATTCGCATTATCTTTCATGGGCACGGGTTGTTGGCGGTGAATACCAAAAATTTTTGCAGTCTCTCCGGCAAAACCAGCAAACCCTGATCGATGCTTACGGAGCCACTAACCTTGCTGAATTTTTTGCCGTCATCACCGAAAGCTTTTTTGAACAGCCTCAACAGTTAAAACAACAGCATGCTGAGCTGTATCAACAATTAAAAGAGTTCTATCAGCAGGATCCAGCCTCCTACCAGAACTCCTGAGCCTAACACCCGGCCCGGCCTGGTTAAGGGCATCCCTGCACTTGGTTAACCCGCATATTCACCAGGGGACTTAGTATTTAGGCGTGCATGTACTTGGGTTAATGCACCGAAACGCTGGTAGTTAACTCCACGCTGTTTGTGAGGGTCTGGTAAATCACGCAGTACCGTTCAGTCAGTTCTATCAGCTTTTCAATTTTTTGCGGCTCCGCCTCACTTTCCAGATCAAACATTAAATTTATGGTTTTAAAACCCACCGGCACCTTACGCGAGAGGCCCAATGTTCCACGAAAATCCAGCGGTGCCTCGGCTTTGACGGTACCTTTACAGATGGAAATACCCATAGCCGTAGCAACTGATTTAAGCGTTACCCCTGCACAAGCCACCAGCGCCTCCAGCAGCATATCTCCCGAACAGGCCTCCGAGCCATCTCCGCCCGTCGCCGGATGAAGCCCGGCTACAGCCATGCCCGCATCCGTTTCTACCTTGCACGAGATCTCTTCTCCAATCTCTCCCACAGCAGTGAGAATCTGCTCCGCTTTTTGCGGATTCTGTTTATAGGCTTCTTTTAGAGGCCGCTGAAGGTCCCGCAGTTCTTTTGCATTCATGGTGTTGTTCTCTGAAAATTAAAATTTATAAAACCCTTAGTAATATCACAAAACAAAAGGCCGCCCCTCTCAGGACGGCCTTTTATGTAATTACAAGGGATAGCCTGTAAGCCGAATTCTGTATCCCCGAATCAATCGGGACGGCAACCATTTATCTGGGCCCCAACTCGCATTGGGGCTCAAGCACTTTACCCGGCAGTATAGCGACAAGCAACGCACTGCCTGCATAAGCTTGCACCCTGTGAGGTTTGCCCTGCCTCTCCGGTTACCCGGAAGAGCGGTGAGCTCTTACCTCACCATTTCACCTTTTCCTCCAAAAATCGGTGGTAGTTTATTTTCTGTGGCACTATCTATTCTCCCGAATATAGGGGACGAATCTTCCCGTTAGGAAGCACAGCACTTGTTGGTGTTCGGACTTTCCTCCCACCGGAGCTTAAGCGCCGGTAGGCGATTGCCCGGCTATCCACCTCAAAGATATGAAATATCCGGGAACAGTGGCATCATTTTAATCTAAAGAACAGGACCCTTGCAAGCTAACGAGGATCTCTTCCGTGGTTCACAGCATTCTTACAGCGAAAGCTGTTTTTCAGCAGTCTCAAAAAAGGAAGGGTGAACGACAATACGGCCACTGTTCTCATCAATGATAATCCTATTCTTATGACGGACTTCAACTTGCGTCTGGGGAGGCAGAGCCATGCCCAAGGCCGCTCCTTTCTCCATCGGCACTACTGCTAAGCCGTTGGAAAGCCCGTTACGCAGCCGTTTATAGCTTCGTAAATAGCGGTCGCTGATATCTTCCTCAACTTCATCGCGTTTCTTAATCAGCATTGCCTCTTCCTTCTCAGTTTCTTTGACAACCTGATCAAGATTCTCCTTCTTTTCTTCATAAAGTTCGCGGACCTCTTCAAGCCGCTGCTCGGCTATTTCAATCTCCGGATCAATGGCTTCCAATCGATTTTCGATCTCTTCTCGGCGAGACTGAGAATTTTCGATAACCTGTTTTTGCGATTCGATCTCCTTGGTCAGCGCATCGTATTCGCGGTTATTACGCACGGACATTTGCTGCTCTTCGTACTTCTCCATCTTGGCTTCGGCATCTTTAATCTCAAGCTCAAGGTTACTGCGCTCTAACTGAAGCTCTTTATTCTCCTCTTCCAACCGATTGATCCGTGCCTCATGCCGGTTAATATCTGTTTCTATATCGAGAATATCTTCCGGCAGATCTCCGCGCAGCTGCTTAAGCTCATCGATTCTACTGTCAATATATTGAAGATTGGCTAACTGCTGTAGTACTTCTTCCATAAATTATCTTATCGTCGTTTATTCCTGCTTATTGTTATTGTGATCAGGTATAAAAACCTGCATCGGATTGGTGATTTCCTGCGTTTCAAGAACCTCAATGTGCTCAAAAGCCTCACTCAGTTCCTGTTGAAGGGCCGCCACCATGGGCACTTCACTTTCATAATGGCCTGCATCGACCAATAAAAAATTATCGACATCTGTAAAGTAATCGTGGTATTTGATATCGGCTGTTACAAAGGCCTGTGCACCCTCAGCGATGGCCTTAGAGGCCAGAGAAACACCCGCGCCGCCGCATACCGCTACTTTTTTTATCCGTTCCGCCCCGCCGGAATACCGGATAGCCTTTATATTAAGGGCCTGGGATACAAGTTCTAAGAACTGCGGCTGGGTCAGCCCTTTATCACGATAAAAGCCGACCACGCCCATACCCACATTATTGGAGGGACTGGCCACTTCCATCACCTGGAAACTCCCGCGGTCTAACAGTCCATTCTTCTTAAGTTCTTTTTTCAGATCACCCACATTGTGCTGATCTATAATGGCCTCATAAGCATACTGCCCTTCCTTGCGGCCTTCCACCTTGTGGTAATGAGCTTCCTCGGCCGAATAATAGTTAAGTAATTTTAGCACCGATTCGCTGTCGGAATGACCGGTTGTAAGCACTATTTTTCGGCTGATATTATAGCTGTTGCTCAAGAACTTCAGATTTTGCAGGCCCAGCTGCTTCCCCAAAACAAAGGACACCCCATCGAGAGCGGCATCCAGGTTTGTATGAGCAGCAATAAGGGCTATATCGTTCTTAATGAGCTTATAAATAATCTTCCCCTGCTCATTGGTAGGATTAATGCGGTCAATTCCTTTAAAAATAAGGGGATGATGCGCTACAATAAGGTCACACCTACGCTCAATGGCTTCATCAACCACGTTGGCCGTTACGTCGAGACAGGTTAAAATGCGGGAGGTCTTTTGGCTTGGATCGCCAACCAGCAAGCCCACGTTATCGTAGTCGAACTTGGTACTCGGCGGTGCCCACTGGTGAAGGAAGGTGGAAATATGCTGAACTTGAGTGTTCATGCGTGCGATCGGCCTCCGCTCTTTGGTGTTGCGATTATACAGCACTTAAGGCGAAGCAAAAATAATTTAGAATCGAAATAAAGGGTACTCAGAGCCAGAGCGTTTGTGTTTCGGTTCTACCTTACAATTTAGACTTACAAAATAGCATTTTAATACCTTCCATAAAAGCTTATTTTCAATATGCTTTACTTTATTGGCAATATGTACCAAAGATCCTAACTATACCGTAAACAAAAAATATCAATTCATCTTCTATGCCTGCCGATATATGTCAAAATATTA
>DATGUX010000208.1:0-2271 GCA_035300985.1 Fodinibius sp. | reverse complement strand
CCGCCATCAGAGAAAAGCCCCATAAAGTGGATGCGCCCGTTTTTAGCGGCTTTATTTGCCGCCGTAGTAAGCACATCGTTTTCGAAAAAGGATCCATCCTCAATAGCATCATTTACCCGCGCCAGCTCCTGCGGGACAATTCGGCCGGCACCGATATTAAGATGACCTACCTCGGAATTGCCAAATTGGCCATCAGGCAGGCCAACGTCGCGGCCGCTGGCGGTAAGCTTTGCATGGGGATGGTTATGGAAAAGAGAATCGATATAGGGCGTATCCGCCCGGTCGACAGCGCTGACCTCCGGATTTTTGGCCAACCCAAAACCATCAAGTATGATAAGGAGTGCTTTCGAAGGTGAGTCAGCCAAAACGATAAATGAGGTTATTTAGAGGTTATTCAGATGCTGGTCTATCCGAGATTTTTTGCGCGCAGCAAAATTATCGTGGATCATACCCTTTGCGGACATCTTGTCCAGATAGGATATTGCATCTTTAGCAATATCTTGGGCTTCTTCCTTATCGGTTGTGCTAAGGGCTTTTTTGACCAGCGTCTTCATTTTAGAACGCTTGGGCTGATTGCGTTGACGGCGTTTTTCGTTTTGACGAACACGCTTAACGGCTGATTTATGTTGTGGCATAGATTTTTAAGAGTTTCTTATCAGTTCTTCAAATTTATTTGTATCATTCTTCGCCATTTCAGAAGAGCCCAAAGTTAAAATTTCTGGAATCATTAAACAAGAAAACATTGAAAAATTAACAAAAGAAGAGTAATTTAGGAGACTTTCCATTATGATCACAGTGATCGATGGGCCGGCAGGCTCGGGCAAAAGTTCAACTGCGCGCGCCGTGGCCGATAAAGTGCAGATCGAATATCTTGATTCCGGCGCACTCTATCGGGCGGTTACACTGCTCTATATAGAGGCCAATTGCAATCAGGATGCGTTCTTTCAGTTATTAGATCAGAAAATAATCTCGTTCCGATACCGGAACCGCCAATTTCATATAGCCATTGATGGCCGGCCGGTTACCGACCGGGTGCGAAATCCCGAGGTAGCGGATGTAGTAAGCGATGTGGCTGCAATGCCGCGCGTTCGCCAATATATAAATGAGCTGATGCGCCAAGCCGTGCACGACGGAGCTTATATAGCCGAAGGACGTGATTTGGGAACAGCAGTTTTCCCCAATGCCGATTTGAAGTTTTATATGTCGGCCGATGTGGAAGAGCGAGCCCGCAGGCGGTATGAAGAGCGAAAGGCCGCCAACCCGCAGCTAACCCTCGATGAAGTAAGGCAAAATATTGAGCAGCGAGATTTTAAGGATGCAAACAGGGCAGCTGATCCGCTGAAAAAAGCGGAGGATGCTATTGAAATTGATACGACCAATCTCGATTTTGAAGAACAGGTCGACCTAATTTGTTCGCACCTTCGTGATCTATTGGACAATTAAATCGTTGAACTATAATATTAACTCTAATCCCGCTCTGAGTTAAAGCAGAGTGCGGTAATTTTAATCAAACTAAGTAATGACAGACGAACAAAAACAAGAATCTAAACAGGAAGAACAGACAGACCAGGTGGCGGTTGAAGAAACGACCGAAGAAGAAAGCCTGGATGCTGTTACCGAAGAAGAGGTGCGCGTAGAGCCTGAAGAGGAAGAGGTGGCTTCTTTTACCGGCGATGTAGGAGACGATGAAACCTTTACATACGATCAGCTGCAGGCTGCATCAGAAGACTATACTGATGAGGAGTTTCACCAGCTTGAGGATATGTATGAAGGTACGCTCAACGAAATTGAAGAAAAAGAGATTGTTACAGGCCGCGTTGTTTCGGCCGATCAGGACTATGTAGTCGTTGATATCGGATTCAAGTCGGAAGGTATAATTCAGACCAACGAATTTCCCAATGATGTTGTAGAGAAACTTGCTCCGGGCGATGAAATTGATGTATTTCTGGATCAGGTGGAAGATCAGGAGGGACAGCTTATTCTTTCCCGCCGTAAAGCGGATATCCTGCATGCCTGGGAGACTATCGAGCGCGCATCCGAAACCGGTGAAGTGCTTGAAGGAACCATCAACCGCCGCATTAAAGGTGGTATGGTTGCCGATGTTATGGGCATTGATGCCTTCCTGCCCGGTTCGCAGATTGACGTACGTCCCGTTCGCGACTTTGACGCTTATGTAGGCAAGACCATGGAGTTTCAGGTAGTGAAGCTCAATATGCATGCTGAAAACGTCGTCGTTTCGCACCGTGCACTCATTGAGTCTGATCTGGAAGA
>DATGUX010000207.1:0-2522 GCA_035300985.1 Fodinibius sp. | reverse complement strand
ATTATCTGTCTCCCCTTGCTGGTTGAGCCAGGGCAGCTTAATAAAATAGGGTACGCGAAGTCCGCCTTCGTACTGATAACCTTTTCCGCCGCGCAGTGGGCGGTTGGAAGTGGCATAATCATCGCCGGCTGCCACTCCGCCATGGTCAGAGGTGAAAATAACAATCGTATTTTCTTCCAGCCCTTCCCTGACAAGGGTTTCAAGTACGGCCCCTACCGCATCATCCATATGTTCTACCAGCCCCGCATAAATCGGATTATCCTGCACCTGTCGGATAGGCAGAAAGTGTCCCATTTTAAAACCAGTTTCAGCGATCCCCATGGAATCGGCCTTATTGCGGTATTTTTTCCACTTTTCCCGGGAGGACTGAATAGGGGCGTGAACGGCGTAAAAGGACAGATAAGCAAAAAAGGAAGTGTCTTTATTGGCTTTAATAAAAGAGCTCGTTTCTTTAGCCAGCTTTTCGGGCAGACTCATCCCCCGTTCTTCGGGATAGTCTTCCATCTTAGGATTATTGAAAGGAGAAAAATAGCCTCCGCTGTAAGGTCCTCCGGCTTCATAACCCCCTTTGTTAATATCGAATCCGTGGTCTTGCGGATAGGAACCCTCGTCTCCCAGATGCCATTTACCGGCAAAAAAGGTCTTATATCCGGCCTCTTTCATCGCTTCCGGCAATACCATATACTCATGCGGAAGATGATGGACATATTCGGGCGGTAACAACTTGCTGTGACGGCCTTGCGCTCGCCAGTCAGTGCCCGCCGGTGCACCAATCCAATCGGTGATACCATGACGTGCCGGCGTCTTGCCGGACATGATGCTGGCCCTGGCGGGGCTGCACACGCGCGCAGCCGTATAGCCATTGGTAAACACCATGCTCTGCGCTGCCAGCTGATCCAAATTAGGCGTCTCATAATAATCACTGCCCATGCTGCTCAAATCATGGGCACCAAAATCATCCGCAATGATGAAAAGCACATTCGGTTTTGGAGGCGGATCATTGGTTTCTTTTGTGGTACAGGAAAGAAATGGAACAGCCAATAGGATTACAAAGGAGAACTGGATCAACGTTGTAAATAATGGAGAAGATTTCACTTGTTATAACACCTTGATATTTCAGTTATTCAGCTTTGGGTTTTTATGACTTATAATTTAAAATAAAGACGAATCAAACCATGAAGCGCAGTAGCTAACTAAGGAAACTGATGGGCAAAAGGCAATTGAGGTTGTTGGAAATCTAAGGTTTTACACAGATGATTTTTAATAGGCCTAAACAGTTGTTTTGCTCCTAAGACCAGTCAACACCTGCGTGCCATAATCCTCTATCAATTTATAATCCCAAAGCATTTTATTTAGAATCCGGTCTATGAATGTCGTTAAGCAAAAAAAGCGGGTATAGACTTAAATGATTTCAAATTTTGCTTCTAAGCGGCGATCTCCGCGCCAATTTTATCATTAGTCCGCTGGGTTTAGGTGGTTCAGGGCTTTTTTCACCCGTTGGACGGTATTGGTACTTCGTCCGGTCAGTTTGGCCGTCCGCCGGATCGTTTCCCCTTTATTGAGTTCATCCACGATATCGGTATGCTTGGCCACCAGTTGAGCGTTCGACAGGCTGGTTCCATTGGCGCGGCCGTTGTACTTGCCCTCTGCTTTGGCTCTTTCTATACCTTCGCGCTGCGCCTCCCTCCTGTTGTTATAATCGATCTCGGCCAGCGTGGACAGCACCGAGACCAGCAGCTTGGCCACCGGATTTTGGTCGCCATTTTCGAGCAGCGTATTCAAGCCTTCTTTTTTGGATCGGATATTGACGCCCAGCTCGGTAAATCGTTTGATGGTCTGCAGCACGTTAATCGCGTCCCGGCCCAGACGATCGATCGAATGGACCTCAACCTCGCTGATCTTCCCCGCCTCGGCATCGGCCAGCAGCCGCCCCGCATCCTCGCGGTCCTCGAAGGGTACGGTTCCGGAGACTTTATCCCAATACACGGCCCCTTCTTTGCCCCGGAGTTGCCGGGCAATATTTTGCTGGAAGGTGGACACACGGACGTAGGTAGCATTCATAACATTGGCTATATAATGGGCGTTGGCTGTAGCGAAATTAGGGTATTGTATCGAAACAGGCAAATAGGGCCTGCTGAGCCTATTTCAGACCCCCGGAAACCGTAGCGATTTAGGGTATACCCTAAAATGGGTACAAATGGTATGATCATTATTTTGTCTGGTTGGTAGATGGTTCGTCCCATCTTCACAGCTCCCAACTCATCGGCCTTGTGTTGGGGCATTGGTCTTGCCTTTGTTACCATTAATGGTCATATCTCTGGGCTCTGCCATATTCAAATTACTTTTGTTTAATTTTCTCTATATCAGAGAGCGTATAATTAGGGCATGAACCAGATTGTGTCGTAACAAAGGCACCAACGGCCGAAGCAAAATTCAATGCCTCTTTTGGGTCTATCCCTTTTAGTTTTTGAGCCAAGAATGCTGCTAAAAATGCATCCCCGCTACCTACGGTATCATTCACT
>DATGUX010000206.1:0-6167 GCA_035300985.1 Fodinibius sp. | reverse complement strand
CCAGTTAACCAAATCTTTGGAGTGCAGAATCGGCAAGCCGGGCACGGCGTTAAAGCTGGAGGCCGTCATGTAGTAGTCATCGCCCTTGCGCACCACATCCGGATCGGAGTAATCGGCATGCAAAATTGGATTCGTATAGGTGCCATCGCCATTATCGGCCACCCAGACGTCAGACACATAGTGATCCTCAGAAGATTCTTGAGCCTGCAGTAGCAGCGGATTGATAAGTAGAGTAAGCAGTGCCAATAGCATCCATCCTATGAGGGATACTGTATTGGATGTCTGCTGGCGGTAATAAAAATTGGTGATCCTGTTGTTCATCGGTTTGTATTATTTACTATTTACTGGATTAACTAAACTGTTCAGGTAGACTTCCAAATTGGTGTACTTCTCTGAGAGCGTATAGTTGGGGGCATCGGTATCCTTGGCAGGATTTAAATCATGCTTCTTCTCCCACTGATCCGGCATGCCGTCGCGATCGGTATCGGGTGGGGCGGGCGTGCTTGCCAGCCCCGGCCAGCCACCTACTTCATTTTGGCTGTCAATAATAGCTCCCGTGCGGTTTTTAACATCCTTAACGATTCGTTCGTCCACTGTATCACGATGGGGCAGGCTCGCTCCTCCGTGGGCCAACACCTGTTCAAATGCTTGCTCAGGGGCATCCGTCTTTATAGAAGCAGCTGGAAAAGGCTGAGGCTGTTTATACGCTTCCATCTGTTGCCGACTCCAGTCATCATCGAACCGTACCAAATCCCATGGATTCTCCGGTTTCTCTAAATTATAATAGTTGTCATGAAAATAGGCCCTGTTGAACGACGATCCGGTTTCGTAGGCGATACAGGTATGTTCGGAGTTAGGACCGGGAATCAGAAAATTGCCCACATAATTCATCCGGGTAACGCTTTTAGAGTCGGCATTATAACCAGCGTACGAGCCGCCCCAATTATAGATCACATTATTGCGGAAATCGAGCGACAAACCTTCCGGGTCTTCCTCATGGGAATTCCGGTCGTAATTACCGGGCCGGGGATTACGTCCCCTATTGTGGGCATAAAGATTGTGATGGAAACTATACCTGGCTCCGCCGGTTCCCCGAATGAGTGAGCCATAACCGTGATTTTCTGGATTCAGGGCTTCGGTAATAAAGCACCACTGAACGGTAACATTCGTTAACGTTGTTTCATATGAAGAGGCCGAGATCACTTCATCAGTGCTCCAGCTGGCCGAGCAGTGGTCGACAATAATATCATGTCCGCTCTGGATGGATATCGCATCGCCCCCATCACCCTGGTCGCCCAGCCGGACTCGGAGATAACGGACCACCACATCATGGGTTTCAATCTCGAGCGAGCCGTCCCGGAGGGCAATCCCGTCGCCGGGAGCCGTTTGCCCCGCAATGGTGAGATATGGATTATCGACAGCAAGATCCTCCTCAAGGATAATCGTTCCAGAAACTTCAAATACTACTGTACGGGGACCTTCCTGTTCAATAGCTGCCCGCAGACTGCCCGGACCGCTGTCATTGAGATTCGAAACATAAATCACTTCTCCGGCACGCCCTCCTTTGGCATACGCACCAAATCCCTCCGCACCAGGGAAGGCTTTGACCTTTTGACCTTCCACTTGTCCCTCTTTCAAGGAATATCCATCACCGCCTTCTGCAGCAGAGAAAGCGGGTTGTTGGGAATATAGATTACCCCTACAAAATGTTATTGTTACTGCCAATAATAGAAACTTTGTGAATTTAGTTGTCTTTGGTTTCATCTTAATCCCTCATTTATAATTCGTTTTTAGAATCAACAAGACTGTTCAAATATTCTTCCACCAAAGTGTATCCGTCGTCAGAAACCTCATTCCGATCACTTGCATTATTAGGGCTGAGACCGTTAGCCCGCTCCCATCTGTCCGGCATGCCATCTCGATCGGTATCCGTTGGAGCGGGTGTGCTTTCCAACTTCGGCCAGCCTCCGACGTCTTCCTGTGAGTCAATAATCCCAGGCCTATTACTTCTGGAACCTCTGTATGTTGCCGTCCCTGTGCGAACCTCTTTTATGATTCGTTGATCTACGGCATCGCGGGCCCGACTTGCACCGGCCCAAACCAGTACGCTGTCATAAGCCTCATTCGCAGATTCCGTATCTGCCATTTCATACTTAAAAGGTGTTGAATGTCGAACTGAATCGGGACAAGCCTCATCATCGCACTGCACACCCCCATCCCAGTTGTCTTCTGAAATCTTTGGATATCCGTCAACGTAGTTACCAAAAACATAGAATTGGCCGTATGGACGGGAGGGATTTAAGATCCGATCAGCAACATCTTCTTGCGTAGCAGGACCGGCTTTATAGTAATTTTCTACCATGTTATGCTCCCCATCTTCTCCCCCGTAAATACTGTTGCCTCCCCAGTTGTATATTACGTTGTTACGGAAGTCAACTTGCTGGTTAGGAATATCACTCTCATAATTTGAGCCCGAAAAACGAGGATTTCTGTTAGTATGATGGGCAATGAGATTATGATGAAAGGTGGCCCTCACCCCTCCCCAAATTCCGCCATAACCGTGGTCTCCCTTCTCGTGGGCAGAGTAGTTCAAGCTTTCAGAGATGATACTCCACTGCATAGTAAAATTTTTATTTCTGTAGAATGATGCTGCCTCATCGATAGCCCAGCTGACAGAACAATGATCAATGATTACATTTTTGGCATCTCTGCCTCCGATGGCATCATCTTGAAGCCCATATTTGTCTCCAAGCCGAAATCTCAGGTACCTGATGATCACGTTACCTGCACCTACATTAACCGGATAGTCCCGAATTGTTATACCATCACCCGGCGCCGACTGACCAGCCACTGTCAAATCTCCATGCCCTATTCGAAGGTCAGACTCAAGCGCAATATTTCCCGATACGCTAAAGACAATAATACGCGGCCCTTCCTTCTCAATAGCAGCACGCAGGCTGCCCGGACCGCTATCATTGAGATTTGTCACATAAATCACCTCTCCGCCTCTGCCTCCGGTAGTCTGTTTGCCGTATCCTTCCGCACTCGGAAAGGCGAGTGGTTGCCCCAGTACAGATTGGAATAAGAGAACCATCAATATGCTTGCAAGCATGATTACTCTATTCATAAGTCACCTTTTCTGGATTAATGAAATCCACCAGATCAGGCAGATCATAAAATTTAAGAGCATTGGGAACCACATAGGCATAGCTGTTCTGCCGGATGGGCTGCTTTAATATTTCCCTATAGGATTGGATGGTATCCGATAATTTGAGCTGATCAACCTGTGATGTTAGGACAGCAGCATGCAAGGCCGGAGAGGCCGTAAATCCCTGAGCATCTACCTTGGTTATATTTTTCTCCGGCAATTCAGCCTCAATAAAATCCAGGATGGTAATAATATCCTGCACACGTTGACCGATCACCGGCTTGCCGATATGTAGTGAAATTTGGTCGTTGCGATACTGGGAATCATGGTACTTGGAAGCATTAAATTCTTCAGGATCTTCGAGCTCACCGGTTCCCCTCAGATCTGCCAGCAAAAAGGTCTCTCCGGATTTTAAAGCTTGCTC
The DNA here is from genome assembly GCA_035300985.1 of Fodinibius sp. Taxonomy (GTDB): domain Bacteria; phylum Bacteroidota; class Rhodothermia; order Balneolales; family Balneolaceae; genus Fodinibius. Next base: position 2,595 of record DATGUX010000206.1, on the reverse strand, counting down.
CAGTTCATCTCCTCTTTGGTTAATTAGATGCTTCTTCCCCTCTTCCGATACCCAAAGTTGTACCGCCTCTGTTTGCTGATCCATCGCGGGCTGCAATGCAATGACCGGGATAGGTACTTCACCCTTCCTGCGCAGAATCATCGTCATCATGCGATGACCTTTCCAGCGACTCGTGTCAACATGCTCGGCAGTAACTTTATGAGGATTATCTTCAAAACCAATCAACGAAGCCACTTTCTCCAAGAATTCCTCGCGGCTGTGACCTTGCTGGAAAGCTTGCCGTTCGGATTTCAGCTGATTAGCCAAATCAATGTTTCGCCACTGGATGGTATATTCATCTTCGAACTTGCTGTTGACCTGCCCTGCCTCTGTTACCTGCAGCTGCTCTTCGGTATGGACCGCTAAGTTGCCCTCTTCCACAGCACTGCTGTCCTCATAAAACCAACGATTAAACCACTCCACAGCAGCCTCTCGCTTCGGTTTAGAAATGCCGTGTCCATCAGACCAGCTAAATAGTTTAACTTCTTCCGGATGCTCTAAGGCCGCATAATAGTTCTGCATCTCCCGCATCGTTCGCTCTACGCCTACGTAGTCCACAAAGTCGTATTTCCCTGCCAGCGTAAGCGTAGGAACCGGGGCATTCATCAGCAGAAAGTCAGCGATTTCCAGGTGCTCGCGCCCTTCGTAGGGGATCCACTGGCAGCCATCCTGGGGGCCCAGTACTTCAATGGCCCGCTCACGCTTAGTTACATAACTGCAGACGACCGCCGCTTGGGGCGTGTCATTGAGCGCCATAAAATAAGTAGTCATGGTGCCACCACCCGAGTTGCCCAGCACTCCAATACGGTTGGTATCCACTTCTGAACGAGACATCAAGTATTCCAGCCCCTGTTTGTTATCCCAGTATTCATAATTGACGATATTTGTCCCCACCAGGTTGGAACCGGCATTCAGCAGCGTGTGCTCGGTGGTCCCTCCGCGAGTGGCCGGCTCCCCATGCTCATCCGTCAGCTGGAAGCGTTCTCCTTGCGAAATAGGATCAATGACCAGCACCACAAAGCCATGTTTTGCCAGCAAAATGGCTGTCTTTTGATACGAAGCAGTCGCTTTAGCCTCACGTTCATGTCCACAGAATAGCAGGGCCGCCGGAAATGGACCCTCGCCCTCCGGCACATATAAATTGGCCGTCACATGATGATTAGGGAAACTTTCATAGAGTACCTTTTCGATGCGATAATCGTCGTGCCGGATCGTCCCCGTTACCTCAGCATTAAGCGGAGCTTCGGGTGGGAAACTTCCCTTAATTGAAACATAATCTTTACGGATTTTTTGCCGGTAAGTCTCGGCCGCACCTTTTGACGTCAATGCCTGCCCCATATCCTTATCCCGCTGACGGTACTGCTCATGCATCTGCTGGATCAAATGCTTATGCCAGCTAACCTGAGAGCTCCAGTCCAGCACCTCGTAAGATTGCTGGGCCACCGACCGACTGGAAAGCAGCAGGAATAATCCAATAAAGAACAGACATGAGTATCTCATTGTCAGGGATATCGTTTATTTAACTCCTTCATTGCTTGGTTTATAATTCGCTTTCTCATAAAATTACAGCCTGAATACTATGATCTTACTGTGCCTCATTTTCGCTATCCTCGAAGGATTCAGCACCAAAGGTCTTGTTAAACTCTTCTCCATTGATCGTCACATTCTGGAACTGCAATCCCTTCGCATTGTTTACTTCCAGCGTTTTTTCAACGCCCTTTATCGTACTGTTGATCACCTTCAGGTTTTCAACCGGCGACTCCTCATATGCCTCGATCAGCACACCATATTCCCCGCCATTTTCAACCTGCAGATTTTCAACAACTATATTGCGAATGGTTGGCATAAATTCGCCGGGCGGTTCATAAAACATATTAGCTTTGATCGCCGCCTCTTTATACTGCCCCACCTCAATATTCATCAGGTAAATATTTTCGGTCGTTCCGCCACGCTTCGAGCTGGTCTTGATACGCAAAACCCGATCCAGATTGGGACTGTCCATCTGCAGGTTGCGCGCAAACACATTTCGAACGCCTCCCGAAATTTCGCTGCCTATCACGATGCCGCCGTGCCCATTTTTCATCACTGAGTTTTCGATAATAATATTTTCCGAAGGCACGCCAATGCGTCGCCCATCCTGGTTACGGCCAGATTTGATAGCGATACAGTCATCCCCCGTGTCAAAATAGCTGTCGGTTATCAGCACATTCTTAGAAGATTCCGGATTGACCCCATCGTTGTTGGGTCCCAGTGTCTCGATACGTACATCTTTGATGGTCACATTTTCACTCAACACCGGATGAATATTCCACATCGGCGAACGCACCAGCGTGACACCCGAAATCAGGATATTTTTGCTTTTATAAAACTGTACAAAATTGGGTCGCAGATAGTGCCCTTCTCCAAACACACGCTCTCTTGGCGGCACCTTTTCCGCATTCAGATGGTGCAAAGAATCCCGATCCGCATCCTGATTCGGCATGCCTTCTTCCCATCCGTCTTCTTTGTTTCCCTTCCAGGGCCACCAGTATTCCGTACTGGCATTCCCATCCAGCG
>DATGUX010000205.1:0-5919 GCA_035300985.1 Fodinibius sp. | reverse complement strand
TTAAAAAGGCGTTTATTGGGTGCCTGTCTTACCACACATTAACTGCCCGAATCAGTGTCGCTCCCTCGTCAACGACATTGCTGCTCGTCAATCCGTAACAAAGAACATCGCATTCGGATGTTGGAACTGCCTCCGACCTGCAGCCAAGCTTTTAAAAAGTTTATTCGTGAGAAGATAAGAAGCTTTTCGTATTTTTAGCGCCTATGGAACAGACGGAACAACAGATTGCGCATATAAAAAAAGAACTGCAAGAAACACCCAAGGATGCCACTCTTCTAAACGAACTGGGAGTAGGTTATCATATTCTTGGAGAATATGAGCAGGCGCTGGAGGCTTATCAGAAATCACTGGCTGAAGATCCTGAGAACGCTCAGGCCCATTTTAACATAGCCAATACCTTTTTTGAAATCCAACAGATCGATGAAGCCATCACCCATTATCTTGATGCACTCGATCTTCGCCCCGATTATGTGCCGGCTCTTAACAACCTGGCCGACATCTACGAGCTGGCCGATGAAAGCGAGCGCGCCCGCGAGCTCTTCGAATATGTAACAAAAATAAAGCCGGATGACGCGATGGGCTACTTTAATCTGGGCAACCATCATCTGCGCACTAATAATACCCTTGAGGCGGGACGCAGCTATAAAAAAGCCATTGAAGTGGATCCCGACTTTCACGAAGCATACAACAATATCGGCTTTATTCTCAAGCACCTCCAAGAGTATGAAAAAGCCATCCCTTACTTTGAACAATGCCTGGAGATTGCCCCTGATTACAGGCCGGCACAAAAGGATCTGGCAAAATGTAAAAAGGCGTTACAAAACTCCTGATCAGGAACACTTCTCAGGCTTCGGGCTATAAGCAAGCATAAACCCTAATAAATATTATATTATCTATGAAAACGGTTACTAAACTATTTCTTTTTATTGCTGTTATCGGCTTTGCAACGACAACGGCCTATGCCCAAAATCGTCCGGATGTGGGCAGTGTCGGTATTATGGCCTCTCTACAGTCAGAGCAAACCAACATCAAGCTGCCCATCTGGGCTTCTGAAAGGATTGTTATTGCACCGGTGGTGGGCATCAGCCATGTTGACGACAACTACACCCAGTTCAATGTGGGTATCAACCCGCGATTTTATCAAAGTTTGGGCAACGACTTTGCCACCTTTATTGGCGTGCAGGGACTGCTTCAGCATACTTCTCCCGAACAAGGAGATAATGACTCCGACTTTTTACTGGGAGCCAGCGGAGGCGGCGAATACTTTCTGGATGAACACTTTAGCCTGGGTGTTGAAGGGCAACTGAACTTTTTAATAGAAGATAGCAGTAATAACGCCTTCGCCACGGCAGCAGCCATCACGGGCACTTTCTACTTCTAAATTCACCTGCATTATCTGCCAAAGGCCGATCTATACCGGATCGGCCTTTTTTTTATTCTCCAGAATTTTCTTCTTTTTGTAAAAATCCTCCTGCAACTAACAACCTATTTCAAAAGGAACAGATCGAAATAACACATTCGGGCAGGTATTATCAGCTTAAATTATTACTTTGGAAACGAAACTGACCTTCTAATATAAATGATTCCATTTTATGCAGTTTTTTAGCCGCAAACTCATCAAGCCCCAGGATCTTAATGCCTCGGGCACACTCTTTGGAGGATCGGTACTAAGCTGGATCGACGAAGAAGCCGCCATCTTCGTAACCTGTCAACTGAATAAAGGGAATATTGTGACTAAGTTTATGACTGAGATCGATTTTGTAAGTTCAGCCAGGCTTGGTGATATCATTGAGATAGGCATGGAAACGGTCTCTTTTGGGAAAACTTCTATCACCGTTCGCTGCGAGGTACGCAACAAATTTACTAAAGATACTATCATCAAAATCGACAAGATCGTCTTTGTCCATGTCGGAAAAGATAACAGACCGGCCCCACACGGCATTACCGAGTCGCCAAATTAAACCCACAATTATATACACGGCTCCTTAAGTTGGACTCTCCATTGATACCTTATGCCTTATAGACTTCATAATCCGTTAACCCGACAATAAGCCGGTCAAAACAATTGACGAATTAATGTACGAGTGTTACCTTATCATCGGCTATTATTAGAATAAGTAAGCACATACTAACCCCTATTGTTTTATAAATGGCTTATAAATATATAAACGAAAAGGAAATCTCTGAGTTGCTGTTCAATGAGCCTGAACACGTCATCGAGTTTTGTGAGGCCGGAGTCATCTCCTTCACTGAGTTTAGAGATAATTTCAGCCGCTACCTGCTTAGCCGTAATCTGGAGGGGTTGAGAAAAGCCGGCCATAAAATTAGGCCCGGTGCCCAGCTAATGGGCGCAGATATTATCATAGATAAATATGAGAGAGCCCGGGATAAGCTTGACGCAGGCGAAGCCTCCGATGAATATTTGAGGAAGTCAGCAAAGCAAATGAATAAGCTATGCTCCACGGTAATTGGCGAACTGCAAGACTTGGCAAAAAGATTAACTGAGCAAGTATAAAATATTGGAAGACATCTAATTACAACAGTTATTTAACACAATTATTAAGTTATGACTATTTTAGTAACCGGCGGAGCAGGATTTATTGGAAGCCATACCGTGCTTGAACTATTGAAGCACGGCGATGATGTTGTAGTGGTCGATAATCTGGACAACAGTAAAGAAGAGTCGCTGAGGCGAGTGGAGGATATTACCGGCAAATCGCTTACTTTCCATAAAGCGGACCTGCTGGATAAGCCAGCAATCGATGCGATCTTCAGTAAACACGATATTGACTCGGTTATCCACTTTGCCGGCTATAAAGCGGTGGGCGAGTCAGTTAGTAAACCGCTCTCCTACTATCACAACAATATTACCGGCACGCTTTATCTCTGCGAAATTATGGAGAAATATGGGGTAACCGACTTGGTGTTCAGCTCATCAGCCACAGTCTATGGGGATCCGCAGGAAGTACCAATTACGGAGGATTTTCCGTTGCAGACGACCAATCCTTACGGACGGACCAAGCTTTTTATTGAAAAGATTCTGCGCGACCTACACCCGGCCAATGAAGCGTGGAATATAGCGCTGCTCCGCTATTTCAATCCCGTCGGTGCCCATGAAAGCGGGCGCATTGGTGAGGATCCCAACGATATCCCTAATAACCTGATGCCGTATATCACCCAGGTAGCCATCGGAAAGCTGGAGGAACTGTCGGTCTTTGGCGACGACTACCCTACGCACGACGGCACCGGCGTACGCGATTATATCCATGTGGTGGATCTGGCTATTGGTCACCTCAAAGCGCTCAATAAACTGTCGGAAGGTCCGGGCGTAGTAACTTACAACCTGGGCACCGGTCAGGGTTACAGCGTATTGGATGTAGTTAAGGCTTTTGAAGAAGCTTCCGGCCGGAATATCTCCTACCGGATAACGGACCGACGACCCGGCGATGCGGCTGTCTGCTACGCCGACCCGGCCAAGGCACAACAAGAATTAGGATGGAAAGCCGAGCGCGGACTGGTAGAAATGTGCAAAGATTCATGGAAGTGGCAGTCACAGAATCCTGAAGGATATTAATTGGTAGTTACTCGTTATTAGTTATTGGTTACTGGCTGTTTGCCTTTGAATAGATTATAGTTTTCTATAACAGCTAATTGTCTATATGACAGGCTACAAGAGCGTTTATTTAAATATTATATACCCTTTAGATCAGCTTGCTTATCGCTTGATAAAGGATGTTTTATCCACGCCGGCATTCCCTGTTCGCGGGTCAAAACCATATACCGTAACCTCATAGACACCGGATTCTTCAGGGCTAAAGTCAACCTCAAAAGTGCTCGATTTGCCTGCAAAAGCCATCTCTTTGCGGGCTATTTTCTGCCCTTCCTGTGAGATAACAGCGGTAAATTCCATCTCGTTACTATCCCAAAGTCCGCCCGGAGAGATCGGACAACCACACATCATTACGGCATTGGCCGTGATGGTAATCGAATTCTCTTCCGTCGCCTCATGGGCCTGTGGCTGCAGGATGTCGATGGCAAAGCCGGGAATCTCCAATATGATACCATCGCCCAAAATATCTTTGCCGGGGATAAGCCAAAGCTGTGTTGATACCTTAGCTTTCGACTGCCGCTGAACACCCGGAGCCGTGGCTGAAACGGTTACAAAAACCGGCTCCTCAAGCGTGAGAGTGGCCTTAAACTTAGCCGCATCCGGCGTGCTGATATCCGCATAGCGCTCACGGGGCGTACGCATCAGCTTCCCGGTATCGCCGGTAGAGCCTTCCGTGACGCCCTCGGTCAGTATCTGTCCGGTAGCGGCATTCCTGATAAGAATATGCGCCCCTCCCATCGACGTGCCTACAAACTTCGCGTCTTTAGCCTTTGCCCGGACCACTACCGTAGTGGCCTCCTGCGCCAGACCGTCTATCGCAAAAAAACCTAAAACAAATATCATCAATACAACCGCTCCCATATGTTGTGTTTTTATCATAATATTTTTTACTAAAAATTATAAAGTATTGGTAATAAATAGATTAAAGAAAATTTTAAACAGTAGCTACTTACTCGGTCTGTCAATAACATTACTTTCTTTGACCTCACAAGCCATTAGCTGTAAAGTTCATGATAAATAAACAATCCTCGGGGCAGAGCCCCGAGGTATTCAACAGGAATAAGTTCTTTTTTTATCTTAATGAAAACCTCAGGTTTTCAAACTTTCCTTGTTTTTACCCCGAGGCAAGCCTCGGGGAATTCTTTGATTAAAGATCACTAAAATGAGAAAACAATAACTTATTTGCAGACCATGATATTTCAGAGGCAAAATCAGATTAAACAATATCCACAATTCAAACATTATTGAAAATAGTATCTACTGTCTAACAACAGGTTAGCTAAATTACCTTCCAAATAGTATATATGACTGCTACCGACCCCATCAGCATAATAAAGACAATCATATAAGCCTCAAAAACGCTGCTTCCATCCCTTTTAAGCGAAGAAACCATTCCTGCAACCGGCACCTTCCAAAACCAAATGAGCATCAAGCCAGCGATAACTAAAAGTGCAATAAGTAAAACCATATAAATCCGTATATAGCAACTTTATAGATAGTTCCAGAATTACCGGAAAAAGCAAGCAACTTGTTGAGCGATAACTCAGGGACGATTCTTTTCCTCTATCCATTTCGACATATATTTCGTGCTGTTATTGGAATGATGGCGAAGCATACTGCCAACAAAATTATTGCGTCTATGTTCTGGCCATTGCCTCTTAATTGCCTGCAACCGATCCTTAAAAATATTGCTAAACTTATTCTTATCAAAGCGTTTGTTGATAATCGATTGGCCTTGTTTTTGGGCTTCTTCCCAGCGTGATTGGTCGGTATAAAGCGCGGCGGCCCGGGTGGCGATCTCCCAGGGATCCTCAGCAATAGCTCCGCTCCACGGCAAGTCTCCCGCAATGCCTTCGGCCCCTACCTTTGTTGTCACGCTGGGCGTGCCGCACTGCATAGCCTCCACCAGCTTGCCTTTAAGCCCCGCCCCAAAACGGATCGGCGCCAGCAGTACCCTTCCCTTTTCGACCACTTCTGATGCCTTCTCGGCACGCCCTTCAATATGAAAGCCTTCCGCCGGGCGGTGGAGATCCCACACCTTCTGCGAAGGATAAGCTCCATAGATCCGTAGTCGTGCCTCCGGCAACTCCCGGCGTACCAGCGGCCATATCGTTGATTTTAAATACTGCACCGCATCCCAGTTGGGCGGATGCCGGAAGTTGCCAATCGTCACAAAGTCCTGTCGTTCTTCAAAAGAGAGCCGGCCCTCAATCTCTTTTTCAGTGATGGATGGAAGCAGAAAGGGCAAATAATGCAGCAACGAATCGTCGACTCCAAACAGTTGCCTTAATAGATTCATCTCATATTCT
>DATGUX010000204.1:0-2626 GCA_035300985.1 Fodinibius sp. | reverse complement strand
ATGCGTTCCACAATCATTTTTCCGGCTACCGGCAACAGTGGCTTAGGTACCGTATGAGAATGAGGACGTACTCTGGTGCCGCGGCCTGCCATTGGGATGATTAATTTCATATATTTGAGCGAATTTAGATGAAAGTTTTTCCTTATTTATAAAGCGTCGTTAATATAACAGAAGTTCTTTACTTTAGCGACTCTCTAACTGACCTAATTCTCACAAACCGACAGACACTCTTGAGCTGGTATTTAACTATTCTAAACACCCTTATCTTTATATTTGTACTTGTGATGGCGCGCCATACACTTCTCCGGGGGCGTTTTTTTCTGCATATTTTTCAGCAGAACGGCTATAAGCTGAAGGAGTTCTGGCAATGGTTATTTAAGCGCTGGAATCAGCGGGTTATTACGCCCGAACATGTGCTCTACAATATTGTACTTGCCCTGCTGATCTTCTTCCTGTCCACCGCTATTACCGGCAGCACGGCTATCGTGATTCTGAGCCTTTTTGGCATCTTCTGGTTTGTGCCTTTTAACTATTACAGCAACAGGGAAGCCAAAAAGCCGCTGACCTTCACGCCGCGCATGAGTCGGCTAACTGTGCCTTACGTCTTGCTGGGCCTCATCCTTCCCGCCGGGGCTACCTACCTCGCCTATCTCAACAGCGAAGCCTTTTTTATCGCGGACATCTATATTCTTTCCTTCGGCTGGGTACTGGGCAATGCTTTGATGCCATTTTTCATCTTCCTGGCAACTCTGATTACCAAGCCTTATGAAAATTATGTGCACCGTTATTTTATTAAATCAGCTCGTGAAAAGCTGAAGCAAATGCCGGATCTCACCGTTGTCGCCATTACCGGCAGTTACGGCAAAACAAGCACTAAATTTATGATTCGTGATCTGCTCAGCGAGCGGTTTTCGGTCTGCTCTACGCCCGGCAGCTACAACACCCCCATGGGCATCTGTAAAGTTATCAACAACGATCTGGAAGCGCATCATCAGGTACTGGTCCTTGAAATGGGCGCCCGTTATGAAGGCAATATTGATGCGCTCTGTGATATCGTTGAACCCGATATTGCGGTAGTCACCAATGTGGGGATTGCACACCTGGAAACTTTCGGATCACAGGATACTATCGCCCGAACCAAGTCTACGCTGGTTAAACGAACCAAGCCTAACGGATCGGCTGTTCTCAATGCTGATGACGAACGTGTAGCAGCCATGGCGGATTTGCGCGATGATCTGGACATTACTCGCGTGGGACTTGCAAAGGGAGAAATCAAAGCCTCCGATATTTCATACAGTCCGGACGGCATGCAGTTCACCGCCACTGCTAATGAAGAATCGGCATTATTTAAAACGCCGCTGCTGGGTGCTCATAACGCTCAAAATATGCTGCTGGCCATTGGTGTGGCCAAGATATTTGATATGCGGTTGACTACGCTGTCCATGGCCGCGGCACGTATGGAACCCGTCGAGCATCGTCTCGAATTAAAACAACAGGGCGGCATCACCATTATTGACGATGCTTTTAACTCCAATCCCGTGGGTGCCCAAAATGCGGTGGAGGTGCTGTCGCAGTTTAGCAGCGGACGCAGGATTATCATCACGCCCGGAATGATTGAGCTCGGCGATGTACAAGAGGAGAAGAACCATGCCTTTGGTCAGCAAATTGGAGAAGCAAAGCTGGACCTGGTTATTTTAGTGGGCCGAAGCCAGACCAAAGCCATTTTTGACGGAATTCGCTCCACTGGTTGTGATATCGAACAGGTGAAGGTAGTTTCAAGCCTTTCCGAAGCTAACCGCCGGATGCAGGAGTACATCCAGCCCGGCGATATCGTACTCTATGAAAATGATTTGCCCGACAGTTTCGATGAATAGCCCCCGCTATCACCCTTTTCTTGCCTTTTCCAAGAGAACTTAACAGAATAATACCGGTAGATTGACCTGCCTTCTACTGCACTAACGTTTCGTAGAGCAGGCAAAAGCCCTCCTAATCCCAGGGTTCAATTCGGGATTAGTGGTGTTTACGGAGAACTATTTCAAAACTCCCTATCACTTCTTGGTAATCTTACCCCATTTTCCGGTAAAAACCGGGCCTAACCGGCCATCGTATCTTAATAGCACTAAAGTGGCTATCGGGTTTTAAAAACTTATAAAACCTGTACCAAATGGAATTAATTACCACATACTATCATTTACCAACCGATAAAGCATTAAGTAGATATCCCAATAATTTTTTCCCATGAAGTACCCCCAGTATTTAGTAGTTCTTACAACCTCTCTTGTTTTTCTATTTATATCATCATCTGCAACAGCCCAACAACGCTCCATAAACCTCCTCGGCGTAGAGTATGGACAAAGCCTGGGTTCCGACAATGCCACTGACTTTAGTGATCTGAGTGTTTACACCTTGGTTCCCATCCTTACTACAAAAAACCCTGCAATAATTTCATTTCCGTACTTCAATTACGCCTATAATAAACTACCTTGGGGCAGAGCCCACGAGGTATTAATCAAAAAGCCTTAATTGATCTTTATGCAGTTCAACATAGGTGCCATTGTTGCCCTGGTTTTCAATATATCTTTGAATAACTTCCTGGTTTCCGTATTGACCAACCGTATTTGCATAA
>DATGUX010000203.1:0-3205 GCA_035300985.1 Fodinibius sp. | reverse complement strand
CCCGTCATCATCCAGGTCGGCATAGTGCAGGCGCAGCTGATTTACCTTGGTGTGATTGCCAATATCGGCTGATTCGCCGCGCGGATCGTCGAAGGTGTCTTTGCGGATGCTTACGCTGCCCTTGGGACCGATTGTATCCTTAATAAAATAAGCCGTTTCACTGATCATTGGTCCCCAGCCCGATTCGTACCAACCGACGGAACCGTCGTCAAAGGTAACTTGCAGCTGCCCGTAGTTGTACATTTCCGGATCGATCTCATCAGACAGCCGCGCACCGATAGCATGTACCGCCACCGGAGAGGCTTCGGTCATCTGGCACATCATATCAACATAGTGCACCCCGCAGTCCACTACTGGGGACATGGAAGACATCAGGTTTTTGTGTACTTGCCACTGCGGGCCGGTACTTTGCTGGTTGAGGTTCATGCGCATAACCAGCGGTTTGCCCAGTTTCTTGCTGTGTGCAATAAATTGTTTCCAGCCCGGATGATGCCGCAGGATATAACCCACCAGTAGTTTTTTATCGGCTTTTTGGGCCGCTTCGACCACTGCTTCGGCATCTTCCACCGTTTCAGCCAGCGGTTTTTCCACAAATACGTGGGCGGCCTGCTCCAGCGCTTTGATGGCATATTCAGCATGGGTGCCCTGGTAGGTATTGATTGATACCGCGTCGGGTTGGGTTTCGGCAAGGGCTTCTTCATAATTTCCAAAGGTGGGAAGGCCACCCAGTTCATCGGAAAGTTGGTTCCTGCTTTCGGGTCCTCGACTTACCAATCCCGCAATAGTGACGCCTTCCAGCCGGTCGTAGGCTCTGGCATGTGAAGAGCCCATATTACCACAGCCAACCACCAGAACGTTTAATGTATCGTTGTGCATATCCAAAAGATTGATTTGTAAATGTTATAAATATAAATAGGTTATATAAGAACGGCTATTTCATTTGCTATAAAATATAGGACATAAAGCGGAAGATAAGTAAAGGAATGAAAAAAATATTGTTTTTTATTGTTATTTGAGTAAAAAAGTATTTTACTTCCTTATAAAAAGTTTTGTTTTGTGTTTACAAATGTAAATCGGCCGTCGGCGCATGAAGGTTAGCGCTATGTGGCTGCATTCTATGAAAAAATGAACTATAACGTATTTACCGGTTAAAAAGAAAATGAGTAATTATTTTTGAGACTGTTAAAATAACACACTCACACCTGCACTAAAGTTTCGTTGCGCATGCCTTAATTCTCTCTCCCCTAAAGTGTTCGGGATAAGCATGAGGGGAGACGAATTTTTCCCCTTCTCGGGAGGGTCAGGGGTGAGTCAATATGTGTGTAAAACAATGCTCAACTATTCTCAAGACCGTTTAAACCTAACCGGTAAACACGTTGAATTTTAATATTTTAATGAACCAGTAAGTGATTATGGATAAGAAGAATAAACAGAGCCGCCGCGACTTTCTTTCAACCGCTACATTAGGTGCTATCGGAACTATAGGAGCTACCAGCCTGCTGTCAAGTTGTGCAAGTACGGCCTCACTGCAGGGGCTGCGCGAAGAATCTCAACTCTCATTTTTGAACCAAGCGCCCGATGGTGAACCGCTTCGTGCCGGTTTGGTAGGTTGTGGCGGACGCGGTACGGGGGCAGCAGTCAACTTCGTGGATGCAGGCCCGAATCTTGAAATAGTGGCGCTGGGCGATGTGTTTGAGGACCAGGTGGAGAAATGCCGCACCCGTCTTAAAAAGGCGCGCGGGATCGAGGTTCCGGAGGAAAACTGCTTTAGCGGCTTTGACAACTATAAGCACGTGATTGATGCGGATGTGGATGTGATGATCTTTGCCACGCCTCCTCACTTTCGTCCGATGCACGTAGCGGCAGCCATTGACGCCGGTAAGCACGTATTTCAGGAAAAGCCCATTGCCGTTGATCCGGTGGGAGCCCGGGCTATGATGGCCACGACTAAAAAGGCTAAGAAGAAAAACTTATGCATCGTAAGCGGTACCATCCGCCGGTATCAAAAAGATTTTGTAGAAACGCAGCGTAGAGTGGCCGAGGGTGCTATTGGAGATGTCGTAAGTGCCAACTTCCTTCGTAACGGCGGCCCTATCTGGTGGGTAGAGCGCAAAGACGGGTGGAGCGATATGGAATATATGGTGCGCAACTGGCAGAGTTTTAGCTGGCTGTCGGCTGATCATTATGTGGAGCAGTTTATCCACGAACTGGACGTGATGAACTGGCATATGGACACTTTCCCGGTCAAGGCTATTGGCTATGGCGGAAATATCCATCACGCTTCGGGTGATAAATATGATCACTTCAGCGTTTCTTATGTCTATGAGGATGGCCGGCGAACCCATTGCGCTGCCCGACAGATTAGCGGCAGCGCTATGGGCAAGGAACAGTATATCCGCGGAACCGAGGGCTATGCCGATGCTACCGGGAAACTGTATAATCACAAAGGAGAGCAGATTTGGGAGTATCCTTATCCGGAGGATGATAATGAGGAGTCGGAATGGTATGTGAAGAATCCCTATGTGCAGGAGCATATTGAGCTGGTCACGGCCATTCGTACCGGTAACTATATCAACGATTCTGAAACGGTGGTAAACTCAACGCGAATGGCGCTGATGGGACGCATGGCTGCCTATACCGGCGAAGAAATTACCTGGGATGAGGTGGTGAACTCTGATCTGCGCCTGGGCCCCGATACCTATGAATTTGGCCCGTCTTATGATATCCCCGATGAACCAAAAGTGCCGGGAAGTATAACGGCCCCGGTGGATCGTTATTCATAAACGATCGGTCAGCTTTAAATCCACGGGAGCATTATTTTACGAAATTAGTGCTCCTGTTTAGTTATGGTTAATCAAAGAATTCCCTGAGGCTCTGTCACGAGGATTGTTTATCAGTGAAATAAAGTACTATGGATAGAAAAGAATTTGCCCGAAATGCGTTGTTGGGTTCTGCATTTTTTGCCGCGGCACCTGCGCTGGGAAATAGCGGCAGGTCCAACCCTGCATTGGAGGAAGCCGTACCCTCATTTAAGCCGCTTTTTAACGGTAAAGATCTGAGCGGTTTTGTGGATGTCAATACTTCCGCAGATACCTGGTGGGTAGAGGACGGCCTGTTAAAAGCTACGGGCCATCCTATTGGGGTGATGCGTACAGAAAAGCAGTATCAGAACTTTATTCTGGATGTTGAATGGCGCCATATGGAG
>DATGUX010000202.1:0-2970 GCA_035300985.1 Fodinibius sp. | reverse complement strand
AATCACCGAATTCCCTTTTTAACGTCGCACCTGTAACGGCAAAACGACCGTCCATGAATCAGTATGTTAAAATTGAACGGCAAAATAACGGTATTCTATGCCAGAAGCCAATAGGATGTGCACCTGATACAACTGATTCCACAAAAAATTGTCCAAATAAGGTAAACTATATATCCCAGCGGTCCAACGGCAATCCGGTAAATGAACGCAGGTGATCGATATCAGGGCCAAGATAATCCGTCAACCGTTGCCGCAAAGGGGCCGACAGTTCCGGTTTTTGAACTTCAGGTCGTGTAGCCCGCTTGACGGGATCTTTAAGCGCATCCGGAATATATCCTTTAAGCGATTTGATGACCGGACTCTCCAAAATAAACCGACTTAGGCGTCCTTTTCTGCGTTTCTGGCTGCTCTTATGCTTCTGCTGCTCATATTCGGCGGTGTAATATGAAGGATCCACTCCAATAAATTTAAAGACTTCTTGCAGGGCTTTCCGCCGTTCTTCCATCAGCTGATAAGAGGGGACGACCAGCATCTGGTCTTTCGAAAAGAATTGAAGATAGTGCTGTAGCTGCCAAAAATACCTGCTGCACATCACATAGTGATTGCCTTCCAATTCCTGAAGCGCCTCATCGATGGAGCGGTGCTCCCTACCCTCACTATAGTTATGCGTATAATGTGAGATAATGCGTTCAATAGGATCTCTGACAAGATAAATTAATTTCACCTCAGGCACGAGCTCAGCCATCCGCTGCGGAACGCCTGCAAAATAGTGCGCCTTCGAATAGTTGGGAGAGGCTTCACCAAATATCTTATAATCTCCCTGAAATCGATCTTGATACCATTCAACACCCTTATCAAAATTATTTTCTTTAATAAAAAAATCTACCTCCTTAATATCAGACATGCCCACCTCCGGATGCAGCCGAAGGTAATGATACAAGCTGGAGGTACCGCACTTCATGGCACCAATGATGATAAAAGTTGGAAACATTAAAAATAAGAATCAGTTAAAAAGATCTTTCCGGATTATAGGTAGATCCTTTGTATAGCTATATTATTAAGTGAAGTTCCACAAATGCTTTGTAAAACGACCGCCGGTAAGTTACTTTACCTGTGGTTTAACTGCTAATTTTTTGAATCTAACTGCCAAACGTTGACTTCTGCGACAGAAAATTCCGGCTCCGGGCCACCCGATGATGAACAATACTATCGGCTGGTACCACTTTCAGCATCCGATGCCAGCGAGCAAGAACGTCTCAACTTTAGAGAACTTCTGCGTTATTACTATCGCAAGCGGGCTATTATTTATTGGTGCCTGGGAGCTTTCCTGGCTATTGGCCTGTTCTTTGCCGCTTTTAGCCCTACCGTCTATTCCTCCCGCGCCACGATCATTCCTGAATATGAGCTGCAGGACCGTGTCAATGAGATCATTGAAAGTTACGGACTGCTGTTTGGGCTCAGCGGCAGCATACGCGAGAATCGGACACCTTCTTATTTGCTCAAACTTTATCCGCATATGATCAACAGCGTGAGCTTTAAACAGGAGCTGATGCATAAGCCACTGCCGCTCGGCAGTGCTGATTCAAGTATCACCCTCTATCAGTACTTTACTGAAATACACCAGCCGTCAATGCTGCATACGATCTATCGATACACGCTGGGACTTCCCGGCACCATTGTAAATGCGATGCGATCAAAGCCGGCTGCCGATATTCCTGCTAAAACCTCCCGGGATACTTTAAGCACCAACGGATCATCAAAATTTCCCATCAGACAATTTACGGGGAAAGAACGAAAGGTGATCAATGCTCTCTCCACACGAATTACAGCAAGCTACAGCCGCCAAACCGGTATAGTGCACATATCGGCCAATATGCCGGAAGCCAAGCTCACTCCTCAGGTCGTCCGCTTAATCTTGCAAACGCTGCATGAGCGGGCCAGCGCTTATAAAACCGCCAAGGGTCGAAACTATCTGGAATTTCTGGAAAAGCAGCAGACCCAACAAAAGGAAGAGCTCGAAAAGGCCCGTGATCGGCTGATCGCTTTTAACGGCGCCGAAAGCCAGCCGCTCAACAAACGCATGGAGCTGCAAAGTAACTACGAAACCAACCTGGATCAGCACAACTCCCTCAGCCGCCAGCTGCATCGTATAAAACTGACCATTAAGGAACAAATGCCGGCCTTCCGCATATTAGATGATATCACCGCACCGGGCAACCAGATTCAACCTAATCGTAAGCTGACGGTACTTTTGAGTCTCATACTGGGCTTTTTTATAGCGTACAGCTGGGTGACCATTCTTTTCCTTTTTGATAAACGAAGGGATTGGTACGCTTTCCGGTCGGACGCAGGTGATAAAAATAATGCAGCAGCTGACAAATAGAAGTCGAATCTGCACCATAACATAACCGGATCCAATGATTAATATTAGTAGGCTGGCTTAAATGGGTGAAGATCTAAAGAAAAAATCCTTATCCTCCGTTAAGTTATTGGCGCTGCCCCTGGGTATAACCTACCTTATAAAGTTTATCCAAACTCCCGTACTGGCCCTCTTCCTCACTCCGGCCGACTTTGGAATATGGGGACTGGCCAATGTGCTTATTAAAGCCATGGAAAGCCTGACGGAAGTGGGCATCCAGAAGCTGATCATCCAGCGCGACACCATGAAAAAGAGCTTTATCCGCTCAATCTGGGGATTTATGATCATCCGCGGACTCTTCATCACCGGCGTTGCGCTGGCCATTGTGCCCTACTATGCCTCCTTCGTTGACTCACCGGAAGGAAAGTTCATCTTTACGCTGGCCATTATCGTACCCGCCATTCAGTCATTTACCACTCCCGCGCTCTATCTGGCTGAGCGCGATATCGAGTTTAAAAACATTGCCCTCTTCGATGCACTGGGACAGGTGCTTTTCTTTATTATCGTTGTAGCCCTGGCCTATGTGTACCAGAGCGTGCTGGCCATGGTAA
>DATGUX010000201.1:0-3127 GCA_035300985.1 Fodinibius sp. | reverse complement strand
TAGGATTGAAAGAGGCGATAATTTTGGAGATTTGTTCGAAAATATGCTGCAAGCGATCAGAGTGATCGTCCATCTGCGCCATACTGATGGTATCGCAACGCATAGCCACCAGCGTGCCCTTTGCTTCGGTGAGTACGGCATAGCCGGTGGTGCGCGAGCCGGGATCAATGCCTAATATAATATCTGCCATATCTATAAATTAAATATTTCTATGAAATATAATAGATTGGTGCCACCATTCCATAATACAACAATAAAAAAAGCCCCGGTAGTTCGCACCGAGGCTTTAAGGCTATCTGTGCTTAGAATAATGCTACTTTCCAAGGGTTGGCTGCGGTCGCATATCCTTGGAAATCATTATCTGCTGAACCGCTGAAAAACAATACAACTAAAACATGCAGTCCCGATTATTTTATTTCCTTTTGTTTATCAAATGACTACCTGCCGTTGCAACTTATGTACACGACCTTTTGGAAATAATGCTTCGTACCTAAACAGAAAGTATGCTTTTATTTTGTACCGGGGGATAAGGCAGCTGTCCCACCCACGATAGGTAAAGTCAGCGAGGTAGCATTTAGATCGATCGTTAGTTCTGTTCCTGGGTCAGGATGTAGCGTATAATTTTTGTCGCTGGAAAAAATCATAAGTCCAATTTGTTGGCCCGGTGGAATCACTTGGTCATCCGGCTGCAAGTCAAAAGTAAGGTTATAAAACTTTCCAACTTCTAAGGGCTCGCTTTCCCGGAGAGACTCATGGTTCTGAGGGTCAGCCCATCCTCGGGTAATGATATTATCCGTGATGTTTGTACCCCGGCCCTCATCCCAAGGGAGCGATACCAGTATCACCGAAAGGTTGGCGGCCGGTTTACTGCTGGCGAGTTTTATCGTTATTGAGGGTATGCCTGAAATATGGAGTGAGTCCTGAAGCGGCTCCGTCACGTACATCAGGCGATGGTCGGTCCACTCTGCCTGGGCCAGCGCAGTGGCTGAAAAGGAAAAGTTATCGATCAGCGATTCGGTACCCTGGTCGTTCGTTTGCTGGAGCGTTAGGCCACCTTGTTGTGGGGCACCGGCCGTTGGGTGCAAGGTAACCGGCTTGGCATCTGGATGCGGATAATCTTCATAGGGTGTTGGATCCTGCCTTTTATCTTCTTCGCGGACAATCCAGGCCCGGGGATCATTTTCAACACCATTATCAACGTCAAACAGATAGCGGGTAAACCAGCGGTTCATCATCCACAGGGGTGGCGGACCGCCATGTCCTTGTTGGTGGTAGTATATTTGTGCTGGAACTCCGTTTTCTTTAACCGCTTTATAGATTCGGTAGCTGTGCTCCGGCATCACATTCCAGTCGTTAAATCCATGGGACATTAACAAAGCTGCCTTTAACGGTTTCAGATCATGGAGGTAATCGCGCCCGGCCCAAAAGTCGTTATAGTCACCTGTAAGGCGATCCATGCCCTCAGCCATCTCAACATCGCGGACGGTGGAATCGCTATAGGCGTTGTGCTCTTGGTTGCCGCTGTGGATAAAGTCGTACAGCACATCAATGTCTTCGCCCAGATAACCTCCGGGGGATCGAACCAGACCATTAGATCGATAATAGTGGTAGTAAGAGGTGTTGGGCGCCACAGGAATGATGGCTTCAAGCCCCTCAACGCCGGTTGTCGCAGCTGCTAAAGGGAGCGTGCCATTGTAGGAGGTGCCGGTCATACCTACCTTGCCTGTGGACCAGTAGGCCTCGACCTTTTCATTGCTATCCACGGTTGTGTACCCGTTGGCCCGGCCATTAAGCCAGTCTATAACGGCTTTTGGAGCGAGGGATTCGTTATCACCACCAACCGTTGGTGAGCCTTCTGATAGGCCCGTGCCGGGCGAGGATGAGTGCACAACGACAAATCCACGTGGGACCCATGTTGCTATATGGGTGTTGGAGATAATGGGACTTGTATCTCGGCGATCGATTTTGGGAGGATGAGTCCGCTTGGGTGGCTCTTCGCCCAGCTCATGACGAACGCCCCAAAAAATATCCGAGCCTGATGCTACGCCAGCATAATAGGGACTTGTTTCATACACAACCGGCAGCTTAAGTCCGGATTCGGTTTGAGCAGGACGCGTAACGTCAACATGAACGCGATCGGGCTTGCCGTCTCCATCAGAATCAAAATTAGTCTCAACCCAGAGATCGTGTCGTATCCACTCGGAAGTGTCTTTGAATGCGGTGATGACTTGTGCCTGTCCATCCTCGATAAGGGGAACGGTAAGCTTTTCAGTTTGCTGTGCCGTAGCAGGCTGTAGCCACAAGGTAAGGAGGAACAGGCTTAACAGGGTCGTAAATAAAGAAGTCGGTTTTTTCACTTCGAAAAAGAGTGGTATAAGGTTAAGGGTCGTCTTCATCCGATTAAATGCTTGGAAGGCAATCTGATATTCTGTCCAGAAGCCTCGGGATCAGAGTGACAAAAAGTAAGGGTTTGCGGAGGTCTCTTAATCATAATTTTCAAAAGTTAGGAGCCATTTGGATCCGGAGCCTCTCCAAAACAGATGAGGTGAGGGCAATATTTTCAGCGTCGGCTTGTCATATGTCGGTTTGCAGGATAGCCAGGGAGACCAGCAGGATATCAATAGCAGCTGGCCCCAGCATAGCTCCGAGTCCTTCGTGGATAGACTCCCTGGTCTTGGCGGCCGGTGGTGCGCGAGCCGAGATTAATGCCTAATATAATATCTGCCATATCTATAAGTTAACCGCTTCTTTGAAATATAATAGATTGGTGCCACCATTCCATAATACAATAAAAAAAGCCTCGGTGGTTCTCACCGAGGCTTTAAGGGTATCTATGCTTAGAATAATGCTACTTAGCAAGGGTTGGTTGCGTTCGCATATCTTTTATTAAATCTACAATCTTCTTGTGACCAAATTTTGAAGCCAATGTTAAGGCTGTGTTATTATTTTGGTCTTTTATTGAAGTTTCAGCATTGTGGGCCAGCAACTTTTCAACAACGCTAAGCTGTCCCGTTTCTGCTGCTATAATTAACGCCGTCTTTCCGTCTTTATTGTGTTTGTTAATATTTGGATTGTGGGAAAGTACAATATCCAAAATGCGGTGGTTTCCAACCTTGGCTGCGACCAT
>DATGUX010000200.1:0-3501 GCA_035300985.1 Fodinibius sp. | reverse complement strand
AGGTTATAAGGGTAAACTCTACCTGGAAGTGGTGCCGAAATCATTTCCGATTCGCGTTAAGACGGGACACCGTCTCAACCAATTGCGATTGCGCCATGGTTATACCGTACTTTCTGATCAGGATATTTTACGAACGCACTCCTCAAATCCGCTGCTGTTTTCGGAGGACGGTGAACCGGTGCCCATGGACGACCTGAAAGTGAATGACGGACTGTTCATGAGTGTCAATCTTCATGGTGAAAAGGGACAAGTAGTGGGGTATAAAGCTAAAAAGCATCGCGACTATATTGACCTTGATAAAATAGATCACTACAATATATCCGAATTTTGGGAGCCTATCTATTCCCAACAGGATGACCATATGATACTAGAGCCGGAAGTATTTTATATTTTTGCCTCCAAGGAGCGCTGCCGCATTCCCGAACACTTGGCTGCTGAAATGATTGCCTATGATACCGGCTCGGGAGAATTGCGTACGCATTATGCCGGCTTTTTTGACAGCGGTTTTGGTGGAGAAATAAAGGATCGCGGTGCGCGAGCCGTACTTGAGGTACGCTCGCACGACGTTCCTTTTCTTATCGAAGATGGACAAACCTTTTGCAGCATGCGGTTTGAACCCAATACGGAGGTGCCGTCAACCATTTATGGCAAGGATATAGAAAGTAATTATCAGGGCCAGGACCTTAAATTGGGCAAACATTTTAAACAGAAGGCATAACGGTGGCTTCCGGAAGAGTAATAAAATGCGTCTGCCATAATCGCACCTTCGAAGAGATTAAAGCATACGCATGCGAAAATGGAATTAATTCCGTGGAAACACTTCGCAAACAAGGCTATTGCAGCACCAACTGTGGCCTCTGCATTCCTTATATTAAAATGGTTCTTTCAACCGGACAAACGGAATTCTATGTCGGTGAACCACTCTAAATAAAATACTCAGGACGATGAATATCTATTATGCGCCACCTACGCAAATTCGGTCCGGACAGGCTGAGCTAAAAGGCCAGGAGGCTGTCCATGCTTCCAAGGTGATGCGTATTCGACCGGGTGAAGGCTTGACCCTTGTTGACGGCCGGGGAGGGAGATATCAGGGGAAAGTACGGGATGTTGCAAAAAACCGAGTCCTGGTAGATATCGAAGATCATAAGCAGATTCCTGAGCCCCGGCCTCAGCTTATTTTAGGTATGGGCATCATAAAAAAGCGCGATCGACTGGAATTTGCCGTCGAAAAGGCAGTAGAGTTGGGGGCACGTCACATCCTGTTAATACGAAGCGAACGATGCATCAAAAAAAATGTCCGCCTGGATCGACTGGAATCAATTGCGCTGTCGGCAATGAAACAGAGCTTGCGCAGCTGGCTGCCTGAAGTTTCTATGGTGCATTCGCTAAAAGAAACGATAAATCAATTTCCAAAAGCCCGTATTTTGATGGCGCATGAGGAAGTGAGTGGAGGGGCCTCAAACTATGCCGCGGCCTATAATAAAGAAGACCAGGTGCTGTTGTTAGTGGGTCCGGAGGGTGGTTTTACACCTAAGGAGGTTGAATACGTCGCAGATGCCGGAGCAGAGCTGATTTCGCTTGGTCATCATAGGCTGCGCGCTGAGACCGCCGTCACGGCTGTTATGAGTCCCTTTTTAAAATAATAGTACGACTCAGGTAGCGAGTGCAGAACAATAGAAATAGCATCAGATCCCGGACGGTGCGCCAGGATCGATGCTACTTAGAGATGTTCAAAGTGTTAGTCTATTCCTTCTCGAGCTTTTCCGCCTTGGTATGAGTCGAAGCGTACTCTCTGAGCTGGTTAACCTCTCCCCACATCGTTTGAGCTTTCTCAACGGTATTATCAAAGACATCATTAATAATGGGATACCGCTTCTTTATTCCCCATATTTGAAGGGCCAGATCGGCCTTCATAAAGCCGGCCGACATCCATTTTACCTCTTCCCAATGTCCGTGAGGAATATAGAGCGTACCGGATTTGTAATCAGGTTTAGTGAGCGTATCACTCTGGCTGACCACCATATTATTTTTCTTCAGTTCGTTGAATATGCTATTCATCGCTTCGTCTGACCAGTTAAATTCCTTACGGAATTTTTCATAGTGATCCTCCCATTTAGCACGGAGTTCATTTCCGTGATCATCGAGGTAGCTCCGCACAAAATCATTTCCTACACCTTTTCGGCGCATATAGTTAACCACTGCTGCTGACTGGGAAGTGTCTTCCTGTACAATATGATCAGGCACAATTCCGCCGCCGCCGTATACCTTTCGTCCGGCATCGGTGAAGTATTGCAGCGAATCTGGTACGTGCGAAATAAACTCCTTCACATCGGTCATAGCATTGGATCCGCGCTTATAAATTTCATACGCATATTCTTCACCACCGCTTTTGGAATAGGGCTTTTGGATCAATCGCCCGGATGGAGTATAGTATTTGGATATTGTGACGCGAATTTTACTGTCATCGACGAGCTCATACTGCTGCTGTACCAGTCCCTTGCCGAAGGTACGCTGGCCGACGATAAGTCCGCGATCGTGGTCCTGAATAGCCCCGCTGACAATTTCGCTGGCTGATGCCGACCCTTCATTTACAAGTACAATGACGGGCATATTTTTGAATTTACCGTCGCGTTGTGAAAGGTAGGTGCTCGTAAACCGGGAATGGCGGCTCTTGGTTGAAACTATTTTAGTCCCTTCAGGAAAGAATTCTTCCGATATAGCAATGGCTTGTCCCAGATACCCACCCGGATTGGCCCGCAGATCAAGTATAATCCGTTCCATGCCTTTGTTGTTGAGGCTTTTCATTGCCTTCATAAATTCTTCGTGCGTAGTAGCAGCAAAGCGATTGATTTTAACATAGCCGGTTTTACTGTCCAGCATGTAGGAGGTATCGACCGTATAAAGAGGGATATCGTCGCGGGTGATCGTAAATTCGAGATATTCGCTCTCATGAGGCCGCTTAATGGTTACATCCACTTTCGATCCCTTAGGGCCGCGCAGTGTATTGCGTACATCCTCATTACTGAAACCAATAGCGCTGCTATCATTTACCTGGATAATACGATCGCCCGATCGTATGCCCAATTTGTCGCTCGGGCCTCCCGAAATAGCGGTGATAACGGTAATGGTGTCCTGTATAACATTAAACTGGATGCCCACACCCTGGAATTTGCCGGCAAAGCTGTCTTCCATAGCGTTTCCTTTGTCCGGCTCTATATAGATAGAGTGCGGATCAAGCGAGCGGAACATGGCTTGAATGGCATCTTCCGTGCGCTGAGTCATATCCTCTTTGGGCCAGGTTTTGTCGACGTAGCGGTAAACCTTTTCGAACATGGTAATAGATTCACCCAGTCCGTTTACTTCAAGATTATTGAAAGTGGTATCCGCCGGCGTATTTTCAAGCTTTGCCGTGCTGTCCGAAAGGTTTTTAACCAATCCCTTTATGCTGTGCTTATACAGGTTGGTGATATTTACCGGATCAACGTAGTTGTCAATTACTCG
>DATGUX010000199.1:0-15584 GCA_035300985.1 Fodinibius sp. | reverse complement strand
AGCTTCCATTTTTACCTAAAGTAAAGACTTTATTATGTCAACAGAACGCGTACTTATAACAGACGAGGCGAAAGAAACCATGGATGAGCTGCGCGAACGACATGGAGAGCTAATGTTTCATCAGAGCGGAGGCTGTTGCGATGGTTCTTCGCCCATGTGCTACAAAGACGGACAGTTTAAAGTGGGCCGCAGCGATGTGAAGCTGGGTGAGGTTTATGGCGCTCCCTTTTATATGGCGAAAGATCAGTTTGAATACTGGAAACATATGCAGCTAACGCTGGATGTCAAAGAGGGCCGGGGATCCAGCTTTTCGCTTGAAATTCCGATGGGACTGCGTTTTCTCATTAAGTCGCGCCTCTTTACCGATGAAGAGCTGCAAAATCTCGAACCGGTAAGCTAAGGCTGTTAATGTCCCAGTAACATTTCTTTGAAGCGTTGACGAACTTCTTTGCTGGGATCACGATAGGTCTTAAACGTTATATGTTTGCCGGGTTTGGCAGTATCAGCCTCAATGCCCCATAGCGGACTGATTGAAGTTGGGAGCATAGCATAACGGCCGTCCCCAATTACATTCTTATAATCGGGATGAGCAATGAGGATTCCCTCGGAAAGAGTACTGAATCTTTGAATATCTTTGAACAGGGTAGTGCCTCGGTAGCGCTCGTATTTTTGTTGCCAATTTAGCAGAGCAACGGTCTTTCCCTCATACAAAACGGGCTCAGCAAAGGGCAGCAGTTGTATTCCATATGCGTGGAGACTGTCGGCGGAGGTATATCGAATGCTCCACAGCAGCTCGTTTGCGATGGTTGGCTTTGTGATGAGTTGTTGAATCTGATGCCCGCGGCTATCAGCCAGCTGAAGGGCCGCTTTCTCAGCGCGATTCTGTTGTACCAACCCAAAGAGTAAATACAAGCCGGCCCAGCCAAGAGCTATACGGCCAAATTTCTTTTTATAGGAATAGATGGCCAGCGCCACTGCTATAATCAGGCCCAGCGAAAAAAGCGGATCGAAAACGGAAATAAGGTTCCAAGAGATGCGTTCTTCCGTAAAGGGCCACAGCAATTGCACGCCGTAGCTGGTAAAGAGATCAGCGATGCCGCCCGATGCAAAGCCCAGCAGGCTGAACAGATAGCTTTCTTTGAACGTAAGCTTCTTTTTGACAAGCCACCACAGCAGCAGGGTGGCAAGCAGGGCACCAACGGGAATAAAAATGAGTGAATGCGTAAACTGGCGGTGCAGTTCCAGGTTAAGCAGCGGATCGGCGGAGTTGCCCAGAAAAACATCCACATCGGGAAGCATAGCGGCCGCTGCACTTGTCAGGGTAGCCATCCGTAATTTTTCTCTGTTGGCAACTGATTGTGCCGCTGCCGCTCCGATAAGTCCGTGAGTAATAGGATCCATAAATAAGCTTGGTTAAGTGATCGGAAGATAGGGAATGAATGCCAGTTCAAAAAGGAAATGATAGTTGTTAACAAAATCCGCAGTTATGGGCGGCTTGGCGTCGTATCTGTCAATCATTCTATAAAATAGGGTGGATTTTCCTTATATTTGGCGCCAGAGCAATTCTTAACCATCAGCAAAAAGACGGAATGAGTTCGTATAAGCCCGAACAGATTGAACCCAAGTGGCAAAAATATTGGCAGAAGCATAAGACCTTCAAAACGCCGAAAAACCATGACAAGCCCAAATATTATGTGCTGGATATGTTTCCCTATCCCAGCGGATCAGGACTTCATGTAGGGCATCCGGAGGGCTATACCGCGACCGATATTTTAGCACGGTATAAGCGGATGACCGGCTTTAATGTATTGCATCCCATTGGCTGGGATGCCTTTGGATTGCCGGCTGAGCAGTATGCAGTAAAGACGGGAACGCATCCGCGGGATACGACCCAAAAAAACGTCAATAAATTTCGTGAGCAGCTGAAAGATCTGGGCTTCAGTTACGATTGGGACCGAGAAGTCAATACCACCGATCCGGACTATTATAAATGGACGCAGTGGATCTTCCTGAAACTCTATAAAAAAGGGCTGGCCTATGAAGATGACGTACCGGTCAATTGGTGTCCGGAGCTGGGGACGGTGCTGGCTAATGAAGAGGTCATTGACGGAAAGAGCGAGGTGGGCGGTTTTCCGGTGGTGAAGAAACCGATGCGTCAGTGGGTACTGAAAATTACCGAATACGCTGATCGCCTCTTGGAAGGTTTAGATAGCCTGGATTGGCCCGAATCGACCAAGAAGATGCAGCGCGACTGGATCGGGAAGTCAATCGGGGCTGATATTGATTTCAAAGTTGCTGATACAGAAGCGAATATACGAGTATTTACTACGCGGCCGGATACCATTTTTGGAGCTACCTATATGGTGCTGGCCCCCGAACATGAGCTGGTAGATGAGATCACCACAGCAAAGCAGCGGCAAGCGGTTACAGCCTATCAGGAGGAGGCCCGGCGCAAGTCAGATCTGGAACGCACTGAACTCAGTAAGGAAAAGACCGGCGTATTTATCGGAGCTTATGCCATCAATCCAGCCACCGGAAAAGAGGTACCAATATGGATTGCTGATTATGTTTTAGCAACCTATGGGACGGGCGCTATTATGGCCGTTCCGGGTCAGGATGAACGTGACTGGGAGTTTGCCGAGAAATTTGATCTTCCTATTGTACGAACCGTACAGCCGCCTGAAGATTTTGAGGGAAAGGCCTATGCCGGAGAGGGCGAAGCCATCAACAGTGCATTCCTGAACGGACTGAATGTGGATGAAGCCAAGGAGAAGATTATTAACTGGCTGGAAGAGCAGGGCGCCGGCAGCAAAGCGGTAAATTACAAGCTGCGCGACTGGCTGTTTTCGCGCCAGCGCTACTGGGGCGAGCCCTTTCCTATCATCCACGTGGATGGGGAGCCCAAGCCGCTGGATGAGGATGATCTGCCGGTAACCTTACCTGACGTTGAGGATTTTGAACCGACCCCGGATGGAAATCCGCCGCTGGCCCGGGCCAAGGACTGGGTTCAGACGACAGATCCTGAAACAGGCAAACCGGCGCGGCGCGAGACCAACACCATGCCTCAGTGGGCCGGCTCCTGCTGGTATTACCTGCGCTATTGCAGTCCGCATTTCAGCGAAGGACCTGTGGATGCTGATGAAGAAAACTACTGGATGCCGGTTGATATGTATGTGGGAGGCGCCGAACACAGTGTGCTCCATCTGCTGTATGCTCGGTTTTGGCATAAAGTACTGTATGACTGCGGCATCGTTTCAACCAAAGAGCCCTTTCAGCGGTTGGTGCATCAGGGCATGATTCTTGGCGAGATGGAATATACCGGTTTTAAAAAGAACGGCCAGTGGGTTTCAGCAGATGATTCCGGTGATGCTGAGCGGGTGCATCTTCAAAGGGAGGATGTGGAGAAGAAGGGCGACTATTTTGTGGTTAAAGGCAGTGATATAAAAGTAGGTTCCAAGGCGCACAAGATGTCAAAATCACGCGGGAATGTGGTCAATCCCGATGATATTATTGAGCAGTACGGTGCCGACTCTATGCGTCTGTACGAAATGTTTATGGGACCGTTGGAGCAGGTAAAACCCTGGAGTACCAAAGATGTTGATGGCGTATATCGATTTTTGAGTCGCGTTTGGCGGTTGATGGTTAACGAAGACAGCGGTTCATTGAATAGTTCTGTTGTCGATGAAGAGCCGACAAAGGAGCAGTTGAAAACGCTGCACGAATGCATCCAAAAGGTGACGGAGGATATTGAGGGGCTTTCGTTCAATACTGCTATCTCAGCCATGATGATTTTCATCAATGAGGCCTATAAGTGGGAGCAGCATCCGGTATCAGTCCTGAAGCCTTTTTTAAAGCTGTTGTCACCTTTTGCCCCGCATATTGCGGAGGAGCTGTGGCAAAAGCTGGGGAGCAAAGACAGCATTAGTTATGCAGAATGGCCGGAATTTAAGGAAGAGCTGTTGGTTTCGGATACGCAAATGTATCCGATCCAGATTAATGGCAAGGTGCGCGGGGAGATTCACGTGCCGCGTGATAAAGCCAAGAATAAGGATTATGTTCTGGCCGAGGCAAAATCGGTTGATAATGTAGCGCGTTATCTTGATGATGGTAATCTCGTGAAAGAAATCTTTGTACCGGGCCGCATTATAAATCTGGTGGTTAAGTAAGCTAAATTTCGGTATTCTTTTCCAGAATTCTGGGCAGTTTGCTCTGGGCACCGGCATTTCCCTGCTGCCGCTTCCAGCGGTTGATATTGGCTTGGGTGATGGCAGTGATCTGTGGTTTGCCGAGCGCATCACTCTGGCGACGGATAGCGTAGTGTCGGTTCATCTGCCGCAGCTGCTCGTCGATCCGGCGTTCCAACTCTTTCAGCTGGCCGTCAGAGAGGGCTCTGTTAAACTGGATATACCAGTGATGATATGGAATTTCACGGTTATTTTTGAGAACCGGGGCAATGGAAAAGTTGCTCATATCAAATTCCCGGTTGCGCACAGCGGTCTGAAGGGCCTCTTCAGCCTCATAGATATAAAGTGCCTCTCCGTACTCATCCAGCATATCATTAACCCGGCCTTTAACGATAAACCGAAGCGGATCAAGAGAGGTGAATTCAATGACATCGTTGAGCGTGTAGCGCCACAGTCCTGCATTTGTTGAGAGGACCAGTCCGTATGGAAGGCCTTTTTCGACTTGCCAGAGCGGGAGCGGATTGCGTGCTGAATCTCTTCTGCTTTCTGGTGACGGATGGGCAACGCATTCAAAGAAAACGCCATTATCGGTAATCATCCTTAAATCATTCTTTCGCAGGTCATCGCTAAATCCAATATAGCCTTCGGATGCTCCGTATGTTTCGATAAAATCGAGTGAAAGTCCCTCAGCCAGCTGTTGCAGATAAGGCTTATAGTTGGCCAGTTTTACGCCACCACAGACCAGCAGATTGAGATTGGGCCATACCTGCTTGATGGTCTGTTTACCGGTCTTTGCTAAAACTTGCTGAAAGAGCGTAAGGATCCAGCTGGGTACGGCCGTTATAACTCTGAGGTCAGCCGTTAACGCTTTTTCAAGCAGCAGATCAAATTTTTGCTGAAAGGATAACTCAGTCAGTTTCTGGGGATCTACCACCTGCAGCCATCGCAGCCAGGCAGGGGCATGGAGAGCCGAAAATCCGCTTATTTCGCCAATCAAAAGCTCTTCCTGACGTTCCAGCGATCCGGGCATGCTCAGATGACTGCCCAGCAGCTTAAAGAGGTTAGGGCGTTGCTTCAGATAGGATAAGGCAACTTTTTGCATAAACCGTCTATCGCTCTGAAGGCGAGTATCAGTCAGGGGAAGATGTTTGCCTTTTCCGGAGGTACCGGCCGATACAGCAAAATTCTCAATTTTACCCGGCCAGAAAACATTTTCTTTTCCTTCTTTTAATTGCCCAATATAAGGCCGGATCTGTTGGTAGCTTTGAATGGGCAAGCGCTTCGAAAACTGTGCGTAGCCGTCGATGGTCTCAAAATGATGCTGCCGACCAAAATCAGTGTGGGCTGCTTTTTTAACAAGAGATTGCAAGAGCTCCTCTTGTTGCTTTTGTAGGGCTGGTAGAACAGAGCTCATGTAGTAGGGCTGCACAGGGTTAATTTCATATAATAGGCAGATTCAAAGTGATAAATGTGATGGTTTTGCAAAGCGATCTAACAATACTGAAGCTGCTATTTTAATTTCCCGGTTTGCTAAAAACACAAACAGCCTGGGGTTCAAAACATTGGAAAGTAAAGGATTCCGTAAAATATAGTTCAACCGTTTCCTTGTCGTGGAAATGATAGCCAATAGAAAGATCCTGTCCAAGGGTAAGCCGAAAGTCTCCGCCCCGCTCGGAAACCAGAAAACCTCCGCTAATAAAAGGGGAGAGAATGATGGATCCTTTCAGCATATCTTTGATTTGCCGACGAAGCGGATAGTCATCGATCTGGCTGGAAATGCGTTCCCAGTCGTTTTCGTTGAGAATCAGTGAGTAGGGCCCTTCAATACCATTGCACTTAAAGACGGTAAGCTCCTTGGAAAGAGTATTCATTAGCCCATTAGTGCTTTCCGGAAGCTCGATGGATTCTTGCTCCGCCTGTTGACTGATGCCCTCAATGCCGGCCTTGTCAAGACCGTAATAGATGGCTTGTTCTTCAAATGAGGCAATTTGGCGAGCTGCCTTTTCCAAATTGGCAAGATCAATATCTTCAGCTCCGCGCGAGGCATTATCCAGTTCCCAAATATCAAGTGAGAAGCCTATACGCGATTCTACCAGCGGGAGGAGGCGGTTCATGCCATACTGCACGCCATCATTTTGGGTTGATTCAATATCAATACGGCCGGTATGTACGCCGCTGTAATCCAGTCCTTTGGGACCATCAACGTCAACGAATTTTCTGGCCGATAAA
The DNA here is from genome assembly GCA_035300985.1 of Fodinibius sp. Classification (GTDB taxonomy): domain Bacteria; phylum Bacteroidota; class Rhodothermia; order Balneolales; family Balneolaceae; genus Fodinibius. The sequence goes on along the minus strand of DATGUX010000199.1, from coordinate 9,171 downwards.
ACAGAGCTGAAAATATCGGTTGCTTCCTCATAGATCTCTGCCCATGCGGCCTCAGTAATAGGGGCTAATGATGTTTTTAAAATATCCATAACAGTTGATTATTTAGGATCGATTTTTCCGATATTAAGTTTTTCCGCGTTGGATGAGTCCTCGCTTTCGGCTGCTGATTCAAGCTCGGTAATTTCTCCTTCGGTAAATAAATAGGTGCGCAACTGCTCGTCCCAGCCATCCATATTACGGCGCATCCATTCCAAAGTCATACAGGCATGCTCGATCTCCTCGTCCCGGTTATGGTTTAGAATAGCCCGCAGCTGCTTGTCTTTCGTAGCATCGATACGCTGTTGATACCAATCAATGGCTTCCAGTTCCTCCATCATTGAATTTAGCGCCCGGCGATAGGATCGGGTCGATTCTTCGAGTTCTTCAGGCGGCTCGTGAAATTCAGACATATCAGGCAGTATTTACATTAATAGCAATTAGCGTTTGAATAGTAATATCCAAAGTTTTGCATAAAGTTAAAAGTAATCTTAGCTAATACGATAAAAAAAGCCCCAACTTGGCGTGGGGCTTTTTTGTCGAATAGACTAATAAATTAACGCTCTTCGACAGGAACCCAATCGAGATCCTTTTCCCCGATATAAAGGGCGCGCGGGCGGACAAGACGATTGTTTTTCGCCTGTTCTATGTAGTGGCCGGTCCATCCGGTAATGCGGCTCATAGCAAAAATGCAGGTGAACAGATCCGGCTTTATGCCCATAGAATAATAGACGGTAGCCGAGAAGAAATCCACATTCGGATCGATCCCGATTTCGTCTTTCATGGTTTTCAGGATAGCCTCAGACCATTCGTACAGGGTTTCATGACCGGTTTCCTTGGACAGCTGTTCCGACATACCGCGCAGGATACGTGCTCGGGGGTCCATGGTTTTATAAACCCGATGGCCAAAGCCCATAATCTTTTCTTTGCCCTTCAGCCGTTCTTTAACGTATTCAACCGGATCAGCATCCTGCTCATCGATATTGATCAGCATATTCATGACTTGCTGGTTGGCACCGCCGTGCAAGGGTCCTTTTAATGAACCAATGGCTCCCGTTACTGAGGAGTACATATCCGATTCTGTGGAGCAGATGGCCCGGTTAGTGAAAGTTGAGGCATTCATGCCGTGTTCTGCATGCAGGATGAGGCAGATATCCATCGTTTTTTCGGCTTGTTCACCGGGTTCCTCATCATTCAGCATATACAAAAAGTTATATGCCGTGCTGTGTTCGGAGAGCGGCTCCACAATATTTTTGCCATTCCGACTGCGATCGAAAGCAGCGATAATAGTCGGGATTTTTGCTGCGATAGAAATAGCGATATTTTCGCGGAACTTGTCATCGCTTTTGTCATCCACTTCGTGAAAATCTGAAAGCATGGAAACCGCGGTACGCAATACGGCCATTGGCTCCGCCGTTTTTGAGGTGCTTTTCAGATAAGTTAGCAGCGGCTCAGGAAGCTCACGGTCAGACTGCATCTTTTCGTTCAGCTCTTGAAGCTCTGAGCTGTTGGGAAGCCGGTTATTCCAGAGCAGAAAACAAACCTCTTCAAAAGTAGCATGCTCGGCAAGCGTTTCAATAGTATAACCTGAATAAATAAGCTTACCCTCTTGTCCGTCGATAAAACTTTTTTGAGATGAGAAGGCGACGATTCCTTCCAAGCCTTTATTAATATGCGGATACTGACTTAAATCAATATTTTTTTTTAAGTTCTCAGCCATTCTAAACTCCGATTTTAAAGATTGGATATAAACATTTCAATAGGGTCAAATATAATATAAAAGGTACAAAGAATCAGGTTTTGTACCCGATAATTAACTGATTATATATGACTGTTAAGGGTATAACGCTTAAAAGGTTAACAGCGTTTAGCCAAAAGTTATATTTAATGTATTTACCGGATGCAATGAGGCAGTAATTCATAATAGCTGGCCTAATATCATTAGCGCAGTTTACCTGCGAGTTTGTGGAGCTGATAAACTTTAACGAAGACCTCTTGATGGCTATTGATTATGCTGTTTTTTGGCTTCCTCCCAGTAGCGGTCCATCTCTTCAAGACTGGAATCCGTAATATCTTGTCCGTTTTGTTGCAGCTGCCGTTCTATGTGCTGAAACCGTCGGGTAAATTTCTTATTGGTAGCTCGCAGGCTGTCTTCCGACATAAGTCCATAGCTGCGGCCTATGTTAACCAGCGAAAAGAGCAGATCTCCAAACTCCTCTTGCTGTCTATTTCGATCGGCACCCTCCAGTGTGTCTTTAAACTCCCCGAGTTCTTCCTCCAGCTTTTCCCAGACCTGTTCCTTTTCGGGCCAGTCAAAGCCCACATTTGCCGCCTTTTGTTGCATGCGATGGGCTCGAATGAGCGCCGGGAGCTGCCGGGGAATACCTTCCAGTACCGATTCTTTGCCCTCTTTCATTTTAATGCTCTCCCAATTTTTGGAAACCTGCATCGCATCATCAGCATTGGCATCGTCAAATACGTGCGGGTGGCGGCGAATCATTTTCTGCTGAATAGTTTGGATGACATCTCCCATATCAAACTGCTTCTTCTCTTCGCCCATAATGCTGTGGAAAACGACCTGCAGTAACACATCGCCCAGTTCTTTCTTGAGCTCATCGAAATCATTGTTGTCAATGGCTTCAATCGTTTCGTAAGCCTCTTCAATGAGATGGTCCTTTAGACTCTCGTGGGTCTGTTTTCGATCCCAGGGACATTCTTTTCGCAATACTTTGATCAATTCTACCAGGTCATTGAAATTGTTGCTCGCTTTCATTGCATATCGTGCTGTAGTTAGAAAAAGTGTGTATAAACATAGTCAAAACGGTATTTCTTTACATTACCTTAAATTTTTAGCAGGAACCAAGTATTCCGGGGCGAAATTTTGAAGGACCCGGTAAAAGCGGTGCAGCGGAAAACCAACCACCGTGTTATAGTCACCCTCGATACTTTTTACAAAGATGCTTCCATAGGCATCCTGGATGCCATAGGCACCGGCTTTATCCATCGGACTTCCGCTTTCTACATATCGTCGGATGTCTTGGTCGGCAATGGTCCCAAAGGAGACTTTGGTTTCCTCAAAGAATGTGCGCTGTCTCGGTTTTTTTGAATCTCGGCCCCTGAGACAGAGCGCTACGCCGGTAAATACGGAATGTGTATTATCGCTAAGCTGCCGGAGCATTGACCGTGCTTCATCTTTAGTACCGGGTTTTTCAAGAATTTCTTTGTTATATGCCACAATAGTATCCGCGCCAATAATGAGAGCGTCGTGAAACTTTTGAGCTACATCCCGGGCCTTGCGTTGTGCCAGGTTCTGAACAATCTTTTGAGGCGGCAATGTCGGATCATATTGCTCGTTTACCAAGCTGGGATGAACCTGAAAGGGCAGCCCGAGCTGTTCCAGCAATTTCTTACGGCGGGGACTTCCGGATGCAAGGATGATGGTATTCAAAAATAGGGCAGATTTAGTTGAATATTTTTTGTTAGTTTAGGCCACAGACACCTCAGCAGATAAGGTGCCGTGCCTGTTTCTTAGGATAGCATTAATTTCGGAAAAAATTAACGTAACAATGTCAAAAAATCGTAGAAACCGAAGGAGCCGCAAGCCGATGATTTTCGATTCCTGGAATTATAAGGTTCTTGCAGTAGCACTGCTCCTGATCGTTGTTGGCTTTACGGCAATGTATATGGAGAATGAAGTCTATGGTATTATATCGCTCTATATATCGCCCATCCTTATTATGGCTGGTTATGTGACGGTGATTGTTACAATCCTCAAACATAACCATCATTCTGCTGCTTCAGATCAATCCTGACAGGCTGTGGATCGTAAGCTAAATGTACTTTTCTCATTTGTAGGAGTTTTTGTATTTATATTAACGGCCGGAAGCGCCGCTTCTTTCTGGGGAATTGGTTTGGGCCTGGTACTATCATTTCTTTGCTCATTTCTGGCTTTTGCGTCAGAACAGCTTACACTTGACGGTTTGGTTGCCGCAACAATCGCGGGCACCATCATTTTTGGCATAGGCGGATGGGCCGCAGCCCTGATTGTGTTATTTTTCTTCCTCAGCAGTACTGTACTGTCAGACGTAAATACTAAAAGTGCTGGCGGAAAGGTGCGCCGCGACGGCCGACAAGTCTGGGCCAACGGATTTTGGATGGTTCTCTGTTTATTTCTCTATAAGCTAACGCAAGAGCCCGCATTTTTAGCAGGAGCTCTTTCTGCTGTAGCAGTAGCCACCGCTGATACCTGGGCCACGGAACTTCGCAGTAGTAGATCTGACTCGACCTTTCTTATCACTACCTTTGAGCCGGTCGCACCGGGCACAGATGGAGGTGTGAGCCTGCAGGGAACCATTTGGGCGGTGGTCGGCAGTGCCTTCATAGCAACACTGAGCGCGCTCTTTTTTTTATTACCATTATCGTTTTTCTTTTGCATCTTTATAGCCGGATTCCTGGGCTGCCTGCTCGATTCGTATCTTGGAGCGGCCTTACAACGAGACGGCAGGTCGGTAAACCTGCCCGCGGCCCGCAATCGTATTATGATCGATAACAATATAGTAAACGCTATAGCAACCGGTGCGGGAGCATTACTGGGCTTAATTCTAAAAATTATTATTGTATGAAGAAATGGTATAAACAGCTGCACTGGCAAATTATTATCGGATTGCTACTTGGGCTTATCTGGGGACTGGTGGCAAGTATTGCAGGTTTTACCGACTTTACCACCGATTATATCAGCCCTTTGGGAACGATATTCATTAATTTACTGAAGCTTATTGCTGTTCCGCTGGTTTTGGCTTCGCTTATTGTGGGTGTTACCAGCCTGAATGATATGGCCAAGCTTTCACGGATGGGAGGCAAGACGGTGGCTATCTACATCGTTACTACTGTTTGTGCCATTACTATTGGACTTACCGTTGTAAATGTGCTGCAGCCCGGCGACTTTTTGCCTCCCGAAACCCAAGAGCGGTTGATGGCCGGATATCAGGAAAATATTGAGGGGTCCACCCAAGCGGCCCAGCAGGTTAAAGATCAGTCGCCTCTTACCTTTCTTGTGGATATAGTACCCAAGAATTTTTTCGCTTCCGCTGCTGATAATAGCAATATGCTGCAGGTGGTCTTTGTCGCTGTTTTATTAGGCATTGGCATTATTCAGATCCCAAAAGACAAAGCGCGCCCGCTTATTACCTTTTTTGATTCGCTGAACGATGTCATTATCAAAATCGTAGATTTTGTCATGCTTATTGCTCCCTATGGGGTATTTGCGCTTATGGCCGGTGTAATTGTTGATCTCGCGGGCGACGATCTGTCCCAGGCCTTAGATTTGCTTGGTGCCCTTGGTTGGTACTGCGTTGCTGTTTTAGTGGGGCTATTACTGCACGTGCTTATCGTTTATTCCAGCTTGTTTAAGCTTTTCAGTGATATGAAATTCACGGATTTTTTCCGTGCTATACGCCCGGCTGTACTGTTGGGATTCAGTACCAGTTCCAGTTCGGCAACCTTACCGGTTACCATGGATCGTATGGAAAATAATGCCGGCGTTGATGAGGAGGTCTCCAGTTTTGTGCTGCCCATAGGAGCAACTATAAATATGGACGGAACCAGCCTTTATCAAGCTGTAGCAGCCGTTTTTATTGCTCAGGCACTGGGGCTTGACCTTTCTATTGCACAACAGATTACTATTGTGTTAACGGCTACCCTGGCATCCATTGGCACGGCCGGCGTTCCCGGGGCGGGTATCATTATGCTGGTCATTGTCCTGCAGGCAATTGATGTACCCGTTGAGGGGATTGCCCTCATCCTTGGGGTCGATCGGATTCTTGATATGTGCCGGACCGCCGTTAATATTACGGGAGATGCAGCGGTTTCGGTAGCGGTAGCAAATACAGAGGGACTGCTGGGCGAGATGCATTTTGATGATGAATAATTGATTATAGAAAATATACACGAAATGACGAGGGACGTTCGTTCTACAGATGGCGCAACGGCCTCATTGTTGAGTCTGCTGGGGAAAGGCTCTGATAGGATGAAAAGATTACTTCTACTTCAGGAAATGGGCATTAATAAGTGAAAATAAGCAGCTTAGCGGCTATTCCTATTATATTGTATTAAATAATTGAGGACAAATAGTATTATGATGTCTTTTTCTTTGATTAATATTCAAAAAAAGCTTAAATATAGTAATGAAAAACCTTTCTCAACAAAAATTTGGTGAATGGGGAAAAAGCTACAAATAATTTTTATTAAAATTTGTCTGTTTTGCTTGCTTGCTTTTGGCATCTATGACACTGGTGCGTCGCAGGCTGTGGCAGATTTATTCCCTCTTTCAACGAGTGCATTTTTAGCTCAGCCGGTAAGAGACTCTGTCATTACCATTCAGATAGGAGATAAGGAAGGCTGGCGCGGGCTGGCACTATCGGCGACCAAGAATTCATTCGGGGAGCTGCTGGATGGCCTTGGGGGGCAGGTGGCTTCCGGTTCCAACAAACCTGATGCAACTCCCGCCATTATTACATGGATGGAAAAAGAGGGAGGGAGTTTTGCTCATCCGGGAACGTTGACTGAAGCTGTTGAAGGCGGGAGAGGATACTTTGTTTATCTGTCGGGCCGTAACAGCCTTAAGGAAGCTTTTAAAGAGGGCGGCTTTCCTAAAACAATACGGGTGGACAGGTCTAATCTGCAGCAAACGGTGACGGTAGAAGTTGGGGCAACGGATTCTAACGAAAACGGGAGCATCGATGCTTTTGAGGGCTTTAATTTAATAGGCAATCCATTTGGACAGGCCATTTCAGCAGGGGCCTTGATGACCGCCCTTCGAGCCAATGAAGCGCATATCAATGAAAATCTCTACCTGTGGAAGGCCGGTGCAGGAGATGGAAATGGTATGTTTGAGCCCGTATCTGGGAAGAAAAAAATTCCGCCCTATAAGGCCTTTTGGGTGCGCTATTTGAATCCAGGTTTTAAAAAGATCATTAGGTTCGATAGCACAGCTCTGGAACTACAGGGTCGGGATAACTTATATATCCAGGATGCAAAATCTTTAGGATCCTTTAATATTAGGTTATCGGATGGGGAACGTTTTGACAGCTTTCGTATTGGGTTTAAGGAAAGTGGTGAAGTGGGAGAAGACCGCTGGGATGGCTACAAAATCGCTTCTCTAAACAGCCAGGCAGTCAATCTGTTTAGTACTCTTAGCTCCGGAGCAAAAATTAGTAAAAACATCCTTCCGCTGGAGCTTGACGGGGAGTTGGAGATTCCGCTCTCTTTTTCGGCCGCGGATGAGCAGCTGTCTTTTTCCTTTCTTTGGGAAGCACCGGATGAAATACCCGCAGGATGGGAGCTGATGCTTCTTGATCGGCAGGAGGATCGAAAAATAAACCTTCGCAGCTCTACTTCCTATTCCTTCCATCTGTCGGAAAGCAATAGGGTGAAAGAAAAGAGATCCGACGGAGATCATTTGCCACATATTGATGTGACACCCGACAGTGAAGGCCGTTTTGCAATGCTGATTTCACCCTCATCCCGGACCCTGCCGGCCAAGCAGCCGCTGCCGGAGGCAGTAAGTTTGAAGCCAAACTACCCTAATCCTTTTACCACCACCACTACCATTCCTTATGAGCTTAATAAAGAGACGATGGTCAGCCTTACTATTTGGAATATGATAGGCCAGAAGGTAGCAACCTTGATCGACGATGAACCCAAGAGTGCGGGACTGCACAATTCGGACCCGGATATAAAATGGAATGCTGCCCATATGCCCAGCGGTATGTATATTGTGAGGCTTGAAGCGGAGGGAGAGGTCTTTACCCGAAAAATTACGTTGATAAAGTAGTTTGAAGACTAAAATACTTCTTATATAATATTTTTTTAGAATCGGTCTACTTTCTATATTTTATCCTTCAACAAAATGTATCAAAATATAACCATAGTTTAAAAAAAACGGAGTACTTCTTTCAGTAATAATGCAATATGAAAATATACAGGGAATAGATATTCCCGAGATAGGGATCGGCACCTATAAACTGCACGATCGAGAGTGTGAACGAGTAGTTCGGATGGCACTTGATATTGGTTACAGGCATATCGACACAGCACAAATGTATAAAAATGAACGTGAGATTGCGGAGGCGATGAACGTATCCAATGTCCCGCGCGAGGATATCTTCTTGTCAACCAAGATATGGCATACCAATCTGGATGCAGATGATGTGTTACAGACCACTGAGGAGAGTCTGCGCCAACTGGATACGCCCTATGTTGATTTGCTGATGATCCACTGGCCCAATGAGCAGTACGACCTGCGAGAGACGATTGAATCGATGCTGGTGCTTCGTGATCAAGGCAAGGCCATGAATATTGGTGTCAGTAACTTTCCGCTGTCGATGCTGAAGGAGGTCAATGATGAAATACGTGCCCCTATATTTTGTAATCAGGTGGAATTTCATCCCTTTATCGATCAGCTTGATATGCTCGATTACGTCATCGAGAGTGATATTATGCTGACAGCTTATGCACCCTTGGCTCAGGGAAAGGTCAACGAGAGTAAAGAAATGGCCGATATTGCTGAAAAGTATGATAAATCGGCTGCTCAGATAGCTTTGCGATGGCTCATTGAACAAGAAAATGTTGTTGCTATTCCCAAAGGCTCCAGTGAGGATCATTTAAGGGAAAATTTTGATATCTTTGACTTCTACCTGGAAGATGAAGATTTCGATCGTATTGATCAGCTTGAGAAGACGCAGCGGCTGGTAAATCCGAGTTTTGCTCCCCAATGGGATTAAGCATCTAAACTTTTCTGATCCTGAAAAGCACATCTTTGCAACCAGAGATGTGCTTTTTTACGTTATATGAGCTTTTGCCAGCAGCTTCCGGTCGTTTGAACGCTGCACTTGTAAGTGATAGCGTTGGCCATCGTGCCTGCAGGACGCCCTGATGCGGTCGTCCAGCACAGCCTCACCAGTGAATTTGATATCCATACTTTTAGGATCCACATTATTGGGCAGGCATGCGTTCATCCACTCGACATATCGGACATTATTGACGTGCCGGTTTAGATCCAGGTCGGCTTTACGTACCCTAAAAGCATGAGAGGAGTCAGGGCTGGTGACTTCTGTAAAATCGCCTTTCTCAACCGGC
>DATGUX010000198.1:0-13192 GCA_035300985.1 Fodinibius sp. | reverse complement strand
TCCTCCTGATACCTCGTTACCTTCCGGCAGGATGGAGGTCATATTATAATGTTCATCGCTATCTGTTTGTGCCATTGCCTGGAAGGCGGGCAACAATAAGAATGCGATTACGAATATAGAACTGATTGTTTGATTAAATTTTTTCATAATTGATAGGTTTGATTAATTGATTCCTGTATATCTATTATTATTTGCTCTAATCTTCATTCCTGTTTTCCAGCACATTCTCCAGTACTGATTGAGCGATTTCTCCTTTCTCTTCACCTAATGTAGATTCGATAATTTCCATAAAATGCTGCAACTGGCCGGGGGTTAAGCCTACATTCAGGGAAAGATTGAGATGGCTTTCCAGCATCGGCTCCACCCCATCGAGGCTGCTGAGTATGGAAATAACCACCAGCTCTCGTTGGGCGTAGCTTAACACATCGCGCTCAAACAGATCCGCAAATAGATGTTCTTTGAGGAACCGGTCAATGGCAGGAGCAAACGCTCCGTAGCCCGAATCCGGGTTGCCCCAATTTGAGCCGGTCAGCTCATACAGGGTTTCCACTCTGCGTTCGTATTTGTCCCGGTCATCGTTGATCGGAGATGCTTCCGCCCCCCGTTCATCCTGGATACCGTCAGCCTCACGTTCATCCAAAACCTCCATAAAGGTGTTAAGCCCGCGAATACTCCGGGGAAATCCGGCGTAGGCATACAAATGAACCATCGACTCTTTAATCTCGTTGATTGTCAGGCCAGCATCCAAACCATTATGTAATGCTGGTTTTAATTGTTGAAGGTCACCGATGGCAGCGTAGGCTGCAATTGGAATGAGCCCTTGTTGTTTTTCGCTGAGTCTCTGATTCTGTTCTGAGGTTTGCGCCTTCAGATCGAGTGAAAAACAACTTATTGCCACAAGTAGACTGATAAGTAGTCGTGTCATAAATTTTTTCATTTTGCTGTTTTTATTTAAGGGTTAAATACCGCGCGATTGTAAACGTGCTCTAAATTTTTCAATGGCCTTTTTAATCACATCCAGTCTTTCTTTTCTGGGATCGGGCTTGCCGACTGTTTCACCATCGGACTCAATTTCGAGTATCTCCTCATTTTGAGTATGGTAAACGGGCCATTCAGGAACCCCTGCGCCATTAGGATCACCTGTCTTGGCAAAGTTTACCCAGTACGTGTTCATCACTTGCGCTAACTTTTGTTCTTCAGTCGTTGGCTCAGTATCTCCCCGGCGGGCATCCAGGTTGTTAAACACATAGGCAACTTCTGATCCGTGTCCGGCGCCAAACCGCATTCGCTCCTGCATGGCTTCCGGCACATAGGAAAAGAGATACATATAGGCGGGGTTATCTGCGGCAACAAAAGTTCTTGCTGTCATCCGGGCCGGTTCGCCCCATGCCCAGTCGGTATTAAACTTGGTGATAACCTCAGCGAATTCTTTGTTGCCCTTAGGGTCGTAAGCAGCTCTGGCCTCATCTTCCAGCTGGCCAAAAAGTGAAAATAGCTGTTCTTTTGAGCTGCTGTTATTTACAAAACTGCCCCCTACTTCGGCACTTGTATTCCCGATGATAAGCGGAATGTCTGCCTGCCTTCCGGCTGTGTAGGCACTTTCAGCCGTTTCTACCACCAGTTTCCCATCGAGAATCGGACCTGAATAGGTCCGCGGACCGCCCTCTCCGTCAGTTTCCTGACCTCCATCGACAATCTCTTCAACACTCAGTTCGCGAAGTTTTGCCAGTGCTGCTTCATCTGTTCCTTCAATCCCCTTTTTACGGGCAAAGTTTATCCCAATTGATTCAGCAGAAACAGGGTAGAGGGGATCGGCGTTATCTTCCCGAATGGGCCGGCCGGTAAGAACACCATCACGACCGCCGCCCGATTCACTGATTGCTTTATGAAAAAGCCCTCTTGCCGCCGGTATGGTCATGAGTGAATGAACCGATACGCCCCCGGCAGAAAAACCGAAAATGGTCACATTATTCGGATCGCCACCGAATGCCCCGATATTCTCCTGTATCCACTGAAGGGCAGCAATCTGGTCCATATAGGCGTAACTGCCTTTTGGCTCCTCTGGGTGCTCTTCACTCAACTCAGGAAATGCAAAATGGCCGAGGCGTCCCAAACGATAGTTGATGGTCATCAAAATGACGCCCTGTTTGGCAAATTTCTCTCCCGAGGTTGTAGCACCGGCGCCGCTTCCGCCCACAAAAGCACCGCCATGAATCCATACCATCACGGGAAGCTTTGCTCCCTTTTCGGCCCCGGCAGGCCGCCAGATATTCAGAAAAAGACAATCTTCCGACGAGCCCTCCGTAATTGAGCCGGGCGCAGCGCCCCATCCGGCCTGCGCACAATTGGCACCAAAGTCGGTTGCATCACGCACGCCATCCCAGGAGCCTGCAGGTTGCGGCGGTCGCCAGCGAAACTCGCCAACCGGTGGAGCCACATAGGGAATTCCTTTGAAGCTTGAAACGTCTCCTTCCGTTACGCCGCGTACAACACCGTTTTCAGTACGAATCGTTGGGGAGGTATTGGAATCCGTTCCCTGTGCATACAATGGTGTGTTATGAGCCTGCAATGAGCAACTCAATATGATTGTGGCTAAACCTGCTATTATGTTTTTCATTTTGATACGTGTTTCCTATGGTTACCTCTTGAGTAAAGACCTCTATGTTTGTCAACTAATTATCGCCCGGAGACATCAGCTTAGTGAATGACAAAGAACCCAATTTCCAGCCATCGTTCTGTTTTACATACACTTCCGTAACCTCGAAGGGATTGGTTACTTCATTGCCGCCCACCTCCGCTATCAGGGTAATCCGGTTCAATAGTATGGCGGTATTGTCAATAATATTCACCGATACTTCATGGATATCCGCCTGTTTGTACCAAATTCCGCCGCTTTCTATGATACCCAGTTCCCGCTGTTTGCCCCAGGATCCGCCCATATGGACAAACTCAGCTTTCTCGTGAAAGAGATTATCCAGGGCGTCTACATCTTTATCGGCCATCCACTGCCACTTCTCTTCGGAGAGATTAATGATCTCCTGTTTTGTACTTTGATCGCCTGATGAAGGGGCATTTATACTGTTGTACTCATCCTCGGGGACGGGCTCAAACCATTCTGTTGGCTCATCCCCAGTAATGGCAAGATAGGTAACACCCGTTTGAGGCGTTGCGGCATGCCAGTGCTCAATTCCGGGAAGACACATGATGACATCCCCCTTAGTAACGACCTGAACATCCGCACCTCTTTCCTGGTAATAGCCGGTTCCTTGCGTGATAAGTAATTGTTGGCCTGCCGGATGCATATGCCAATCCAGCTTGGCACCGGCCGCAAAAGTGGCCACTACCACGTTAAAATCGAAGGTATTGTCAGCCTCACTTAGATGATTGAGCCAGACATCTCCGGTATGATGAACATTGGGTGCCTTTTCACCTTTTGGAAAAATGGAAGTATCCTGTGCTACGGCTTGGGTAGAAAGTGTGGCAAAAAATAAAATCGGAATTAGTAGTTGTTTCATAAATTTAGCTTTTGATTTGCTTTCTAATATATCCTCATTGGGAATTCAATTACTTCGGAGGTGCTTCTACTCCCGAGTACTGTAACACGGCATCCGGAAGTCGCTGCCCGCGAATTTGAATCTCTGAAACAGCTGAGTTCAGCTCAGCAAGTTCCGAAGGTGTAAACTGAACCGAAGCCGCACCAATATTTTGATGCAGATGCGCCATATTAGTCGTACCGGGAATGGGAACAATCCACGGTTGTTGCGCCATTAACCATGCCAGCGCAATTTGAGTAGGCGCTGCCTGTTTTCGCTCGGCCCACTGGTTAATTAAATCTACGAGCGCCAGGTTATGCGGCAGGTTGTCCGGCGAAAATCGGGGCTCGATACCGCGAATATCACCCTGGGCGAAGCGCGTATTTTCATCGATGGCGCCGGTTAGAAAACCCACACCAAGCGGACTCCACGGCACAAAACCGATACCCAGCTCCTCACAAGTTGGTATCACTTCCTCTTCAGGGCCGCGCCATAACATTGAGTATTCACTCTGAACAGCGGTAACCGGCACCTCTGCGTGAGCCCGACGCAGCGTATTCAGCCCCATCTCCGACAGTCCCCAGTGCAACACTTTGCCTTCATCCATCAAATCTTTTACGGCTCCGGCCACATCCTCAATCGGTACTTCCGGATCCACCCGGTGCTGGTAAAGCAGATCAATGCGGTCAGTGCGAAGACGCTTAAGCATTCCTTCGACTACACGCTTTATGTGCTCGGGACGGCTAATGAGGCCCGGTCGCCGCTCGCCGGTCTCTTGGTCAATGTTCCAGCCAAACTTGGATGTGATCACGACCTCGTCCCGGAACGGCTCTATGGCCTCACCGAGGATTCGCTCGCATTCATGTGGTCCGTACGCCTCGGCGCAATCGAAGAAGGTGACGCCCCGGTCATAGGCAGTACGAATAATATTGATCATGTCGGGCCGATACGGCACGGTCGTTTCATACCTGCGGCTCACGTTCTGAACACCGAGGCCGACACTGGAGACCTCCAGCGACCCAAGTTTTCGTTTTTCATTGATTGTCGCTGGTTCGTTTGTCGATTTATTGTTGACAGACTGGCTCTGTGACGCAAATCCCATAAAAGGCAAGGATGCCAGTCCTGATCCGGTCAGCGCTGCTTTCCGCATAAAATCGCGGCGGCTAATGCTATTTTTCTTTTCTATTTTTCTCATTTTCTAATTGTTGATATTTAATCCTCTTCCAACCTTTCGGCAAACCACTTGATCATTTCCGGATCGCGGTGGTTAAAGAATTGACTTTCCCCGGTATCAAGCCTCTGGATCGATTCCATGTCTCCGACAGATAATTCAAAATCGAAGACATTGAAATTCTCTTTCATGCGCGCCTTGTGGACCGTTTTGGGAATCACCACGACGCCTCGCTGGATCAGCCATCGCAGGACGACCTGGGCAGCGGACTTGTCATACTTTTCCCCAATGGAGACCAACAGCTCATTGTTGAAGGTATCGTTTTTACCTTCCGCAAATGGAGCCCATGATTCGTGCTGAACCTCATTTTCTTCCAAAAACTGCTGGTCTTCACGTCGCTGATAAAAGGGGTGGGTTTCAATTTGATTGACGGCCGGAACGACCTCGTTGTTGACGATTAGGTCCATGACGCGGTCGGGATGGAAATTGGCCACACCAATGGCTTTAATGAGCCCCTCTTGATACAATTCCTCCATTGCGCGCCATGAGCCATGCACATCGCCGAAAGGTTGATGAATCAGATACAGATCCATATAATCCGTTTGCAGCTTGTTCAGCGAAACATCAACCGCTTTCTTCGTATTCTCATAACCGGCACCGGAAATCCAAAGCTTGGACGTGACAAAAATATCTTCTCTATCTACCACGCTTTCTTGTATGGCTTCGCCCACTGCCTCTTCATTCTGGTAACTGGCAGCCGTGTCGATGGAGCGATATCCCACATCGAGAGCATCCAACACGCATCTCCTACATTCCTCGTGGTCTGGTATCTGGTAGACCCCATACCCCATGATGGGCATTTCTACTCCGTTATTTAATGTTATGTTCTTCATAATTTTTATTCCGTTTTAATGATCGTTTCAATTAATACTGCTTCACTCTATCTGACTAATTACCAACACGTTCTTGGTGTTCTTTCGAATATCGGACACCTTGGATCTCAATATTTGATAAAGCCTGATCAATTTGATCGAGATCTCCCGTGGACAGTTTGATATTGGCAGCTGCAATATTGCTTTTCAGGTGCTTCAATTTGGTCGTACCGGGAATGGGAACAATCCAGGGCTTTTGGGCCAGCACCCAGGCAATGGCAATCTGTGCCCGCGTTACCCCATGATCATTCGCAATGTTGCCAAGCAGGGCAACCAATTGTTGATTGGCCGTGCGGTTTTCTTTATCAAATCGCGGCACGGTGTTTCGATAATCATCATCTGAGAAAGTGGTGTTTTCATCAATCTCACCGGTTAGAAATCCCTTGCCCAGGGGACTGAAGGGTACAAAGCCAATGCCGAGCTCTTCGAGCATGGGCAGCAACTGCTCTTCGGGTTGCCGCCACCACATGGAGTATTCACTCTGCACGGCCGTCACCGGTTGCTCGGTATGGGCCCGGCGAATCGTTTGCACCCCGGCTTCCGACATGCCAAAATGCTTGACTTTGCCTTCGTCGATCAGCTCCTTCACCGTACCGGCCACCTCTTCGATAGGTACGTCCGGATCCACGCGGTGCTGATAGTACAGGTCAATAACATCCGTATTCAGCCGCCGCAAAGAGCCATCAACCGACCTTCTGATTTGCTCGGGATGACTGTCCATCGTTTGGTCCCCATTTTCCATTTTAATGCCGAATTTTGTGGCGATGGTCACCTCATCTCGGATGGGGGCCAGCGCTTCGCCTACCAGTTCTTCGTTGACAAACGGGCCGTACACCTCGGCGGTATCAAAAAAGGTGACGCCCTTATCGAACGCCCTGCGGATCAGGGTAATCATTTCCTGCTGGTCGGCAGCCGGGCCGTAGCCATGGCTCATACCCATGCAACCCAGTCCCAGGGCCGAAACTTCCAAATTGCTGTTTCCAAGTTTTCTTGTTTTCATAATCGTATCTATAATTATATAGTTTTAAATGATTTTACCTCGATCATTCAATGCTGTGGGTGTCTCGTACGCTGCTAAAGGTCAGGTCTAACAGCCTCCAATCGTCCTCTTGTTGTTTATAGACTTCGGTAACCGTAAACTCATTCGATACTTCACTCCCCCGGACTACCGCCACCAGCGTAATGCGGTTCCAAAGGATGGCCGTGTCGCCGGTAATTTCTACCGCAATATCGTGGACCTCCGCATCTTTGTACCAAATGCTTCCGCCTTCAATGATTTCGAGCTCCCGGTCCTTGCTCCAAGTTCCGCTCATGTGGACAAATTTGGACTTGTCGTGAAAAAGGGTGGCAAGTTCGCCGACGTTCTTGTCGGCCATCCACTCCCACTTTTGTTTGGAGAGATCTTTGATCTTCTGTTTGGTTTCAGAATTTTGCGCGAAAGATGGCACATTCATAGTGATTAAAAACAGTCCGATAAGTAAATATTTCATGGTTATACTAATTTAATTGATATTAATTTTGTTATTACTGGTCAGTCAGAGCCGATTCAAAGGACCGAACGCCGGCCAAATCAATGGCCTCGAAATCCTTCCGGAATTCTTCCAATTCTTCGGGAGTGAATTCAACATCCAGTGCCCCAAGATCTTCCTCCAGGTGATGGCGCTTGGTCGTACCCGGGATAGGCACGATAAACGGCTTTTGCGCCAGAAGCCAGTCGAGGGCAAGCTGGGCCGGTGTTGCACCCTTACGCACGCCCCATTCCCGGATCAGGTTCAAAAGCGCCATGTTCGTCTCCAGGGCTTCGGGTTGGAAGCTGGCAACTTCAGAGTGCCGGGAATCTTCGGAAAACCGGCTGTACTCGTTGAATTTATCCCCGAAAAGACCGCGCGCGAGCGGTCCCCACGGCACGAAACCGATTCCGAGCTTTTCGCACGTATCTAAAATCTGGTTTTCGGGGAAACGCTCCAGCAGAGAATATTGGGTCTGCAGGGCCGCCACGGGCTGCTCTGAATGAGCCCGGCGGATGGTATCCGGGGCCATCTCCGAAAGGCCAAAGTGAAGCGCTTTTCCTTCCCCAATCAGATCTTTGACCGTACCTGCAATATCTTCGATGGGCACCTCCGGATCCAGCCGGTGACAATACAAAAGATCGATACGGTCCGTTTGAAGCCTCTGGAGCATGCCGTCCACAGCCTGGCGAATATGTTCAGGCTTGCTGTTTCGGCCGGCTCTTTGTCCATTCTGGAAATCAAAGCCAAACTTGCTGGCAATGACAACTTCGTCTCGCACCGGCGCAAGCGCCTCACCGACGAGCTCTTCATCCGTGAACGGACCATACACCTCGGCCGTGTCGAAAAAGGTCACACCCCGTTCCACAGCGCCCCGTATTACAGGGATCATTTCCGCATTGCTTCGGGGACGATTATACGAACCCGACTTCATGCTCATGCAGCCCAGCCCGATCGGTGATACTTCAAGATCGCCAAGCATTCGTGTTTCTTCAGCAAATTGAACATTATCGGAACCGGAAAACTCCTCGGATTTATCTGAGGGCTGCGCTTTGGAAGCAGCCCATGCGAAAGGCGCCAGTGTTAAGCCGGCTCCCGCACCTGCCGCTCTCCGCAGAAAATCGCGGCGGCTTGTTTTGTTGGTTTGATCATTGCGTGATTCAAATGAGTCTTTATTCGTTTTCATAATCTTCTTTTACGATAATTTATAAAGATTCTTAAAGGCTCTTGCGAGAATATCCTGTTCACAATTCGATACTTCGCTAAGCCCGCGGTATTAAGGTAGTGTAATTCCTGCGATACATCGTTATACCGATTACGGAAGTTCTAACCAATATTACGGATTTGGGTAGATAGAGCAGGAGAAATAGGAATAAATGTTGTATCTGAACTACTGGATTGGCTTTTACGAGCGGCAATTTATAATTCGTTCCAACGTCGGCGAGGGCATACTCGAACGCTTCGAAAGCATTTCAGCCGTATGCTCAAGGAGCGCCTGGGTTCTTCTACCAAGAATACAGAGAGATGAATTAGCAAGGAAAAGGTGAATGATTCTAATATCAATATTCTCATTTCCCCCAAGGTTGATTTGAGCCGTCACCGTATCCCAATGCTTTGCAACCAGTCGGTAACTTCGGCCTGGACTTGGTCTCGTCGTTCGCCTTCGATCGCAAGGTATATGCCATCTGTTTCCGAGCCGCCTCTGGTTGAAAAGGCGTCCGCGATATTGCATCCGGGGCAACGTTCTTCTACTTGCTGAATGCTGCTGCCCAGCCCGTATCCTCCGTTGGTATTAAAGGGAATCACGGTTTTCCCGCTCAGATCATGCTGGCTCAAAAAGCTTTTCATCGGGGGCGGAAGCTGCATATCCCAGGTAGGGAAACCGATAAAGAGGGTATCGTACTCCTGAATGTTTGCAATCTCAGTCTCAAGAGGAGGGAGGTAGCCTCGTTCATTTTCCCGGTCCACTTGCGCTACGATGGCATCGTAATCTTCGGGATAGGGCGTTTCCAATTTGAGCTCGACCATTTCGCCGCCCAATTCTTCGCGGATAATTTCTGCAACGGCTTCCGTATTTCCGGTTCGGGATAGATATACGATTAGAATGTTCCCGGTATCCTCAACCTCAGTGTCCCTGTTTTGTTCTTGGGCGTTTGTTGAGCAGGATAACAGGCTGAAAAATGCTGCCAGGACCAGCGGGTATGAAAATAGATGGTTCATATTTTGAGGATTATCAGTTCGTATTAGTCAATATTGTTTTCTTTTAGAAATTTGCTCATCAGCTCTGCTATTTCAGTATTGTTCAAATCTGATATGGGAAAGTGTAGACAGCCAGTCCCATTATAAAGACGTTATATAGGAGACCAGCAGGCTCACCTCTTCTTCTGTCAGCTGGCCCTCGTAGCTCGGCATAACGGGCATATACCCCTCCACCATTTTTGCGTTCGGATCCAGGATCGACTCGCGGAGATAGGCTTCGTCTGCCGTCACCGTTTGCCCATCCCCCAGCTCCACC
Organism: Fodinibius sp.; assembly: GCA_035300985.1. Lineage (GTDB taxonomy): Bacteria > Bacteroidota > Rhodothermia > Balneolales > Balneolaceae > Fodinibius. The sequence continues at coordinate 3,533 of DATGUX010000198.1, read as the reverse complement.
TCGCTTCCGTACAGGTCATACAAAGGCGGGCCGGTGGAAGCGGGGGCCTCCGGGTCAACGGCGTGGCAGGTCTGGCACGCCGTCTGGCGGAAAAGCGCCTCTCCGGTAAGCGATGAAGATGAAACGACCGCCGTATCGGCCGGCGGGGCCCCGGCCGTGTCTACTGACATCGCCGCCGTTTTCTCAACTTCCGGCGCCTCTTCTCCGGCGTACACCACGCGCCAGATGCGGCCCTTTTTATAATCAGAGATAAAGAGGGCCCCATCCGGTCCCATCGCCAGGCCCATCGGGCGGTACTCCGCCGCGCCCCGGTCGGGGATGGGATCTACATTGGCGAAATCGTCCGCAAAGGTCTCGGAGTCGCCGGCGGGCTGTCCGTCCTCGAAGGGCACGAAGACAACCTTATAGCCCTTCTGTGGCAGTGGCGCCCGGTTCCAGGAGCCCATGAAGGCGATAAAGGCCCCGTCCCGGTAGCGTTCGGGAAACTGCTGGCCCGTGTAGAATAGCAGATCATTGGGTGCCCAGTGGCCGGGAAAAGCAATGACCGGTTCTTCAAACTCACCGGCAAATTCGCTTTCAGAGATGGATATTTCTCCGTTGCCTCCATATTCCGGCGAAAGCATAAGCGTATCCTTAAAAGAGTTGTAGTATCCGTAGGGCCAGGCAAACTGGTCGCCTTCATTTACCTTGTACATCGATTCGGCGGGGAGCTTGGCGTTCTCTTCTACCGTGTAGTAGTCGGGCCAGAGCGTGTTTAGCTGGTCGCGTCCGTGCTGCATCACGTAGAGCGCGTCGGTGGTGTGGTTCCAGTCGAGGCCCACAACGTTGCGCAGCCCCGAGGCGTATCGCGCGTCCGGGCTGTAGGTTTGTCCCGTCTCGGTGGCCGAGAAGCGCCAGATGCCGGCCCGTCGCTCCAGTTCTGGGCAGGGCATCATGCCGGGCGAGCCGGGCGTCCGCGGCTCCTGCTGGCAGGCATTTGTCGGAGTGGCCACAACCACATAGAGATTTCCGCTTTCATCGAAAGTGAACGCTTTGGATGCGTGTGCACGCTGTTCGGGGAAACCATCAACGACGATCTCCGACTCTCCTTCGGGGACCAACGCCCCGTTTTCGGGCATCGGCCAGCGATAAACGGCTGTGGTGTTCGATGCCCACAGATAACCATCATGGATCGCCATGCCGGTCTCCCATAAAATGCCGTTGCCCGTCGGGGTCCTGCCGCCGAAGTACTCGATAACGTCGGCCCGGAAGTCGCCCGTGGTGTCGCGCAAGGCGGCGATGCCGCCCTCCTCGCTGCGCGTTTTCACGTAAATGTCGCCACCCGGCGCCACGACGATATGACGCGCGCTATGATCGTCGCCAAGGCCCAGGCTGTCGACGACCAAGCTCGCGCAGAACCCGTCAGGCAGCGTGATACCGCCGTTATCGGGTGCACACACGATCTCGGCAGTTGGCTGGTTTGGATCATCAGCGGTCTTCGACTCGCCGCATCCGGCCATCAGTAGCACGGCAAAAAGAGACAACACAGCTAACAACTGAAAGGAATCATTAGATTTTTTACTGGAAAGTGACGTAAAGCCTTTTTTGATATCCATCGTATTAAGATTGTTAGTTTGGGTTAGTTGAAAGGATAGTCGGTCGGGTTTGGGTTCATGAGTTAATTAAGCGGTATAAACGCCAGTGTATTCTGGGAAGTCATCGGAACTACCAGCTGGTTTCCCCGGAATCATAGCACATGGGAGGCGCGCTGGGAATGTTCTCTGCGATTAGTTCGGCCCGCTCCCCGGGGGAAATGCGGGATAGGCCTCCATCAGTGACACTGCTTACATATTTTGTTCCATCCGCCATGATGACAATGCCATCTTTTCCTTCGATATTTTCTTTTTGGCTCATTTGTATGTGCTATTAATTTTTATTGGATTAAATATTTCCACTTTAGTAAAAAGAAGGTTTAGCCCATTCCGTCCCCGGCTCACCCAATCCTAAGCTTGCGCGGTGATAATCTGCCTCATTTGTCAGTAGATCTGTAATAAATTGGGCAACAGCTTGACGGGTAACCTGAGCTTCGACAAATGGTTCTCCTTTTTCAGTGATATGAACACGGGTATTACCATCTTCATTGTACAGCCAGGTAATTCTAAGAATGATATAATCAAGACTGCTGGCTTCAATAATATCAGCTGCTTTACGACGGGGGGATGTCCACATAATCCCGGTATTCGCTCTATACCACTCCTGGAACTTACCTTCAACCTCTTGATACAAATCGGGAACACTGGCTGCAATAAAGCGTTTGATGCCACTTTCTTCAAATACCTTAACTAATGGTCTGATAAGGTCATCTCCCGTAGCAAAGTTAAGATAAACTGCATCCACATCAGCGAGATGTGTCTTAAGCTTGTCAAATTCTTCAAATTCACCATCAACTAATGAAACACGGTTACTTGCTTTATCTGACAAACGTGAAGAGACCTTTCGTCCATACAATATTAAATCAAAATCAGTTTGCGTTAATAAATCATCTGTTACCATTTTGCCGATTTGACCAGCGGCTCCTAAAATCAAAATTTTCATTTTCTTCTTTATTTATATTCTTAATTGACTATCCATTTTATACAGGAAAGCTATAGAACTCAGGCAGGGTTTCATGATTATGATTGATAATATGTGATTATCTTGGCTAATAAGAGCAATCTGCATTCTTTTTTCATCCTGAACAATGGTCATTTTATTTGTTGTATTCCTCATCTCTTACGGGACGCAGCCATTCGGTTGGCCTATTTTGCCCAACCGGATGTATATGCCAGTCTGATCTCACGCCGGGGCAAAAATCACACTTCCAACCGCATTCTGATTGGCGCTATCGGTCGTGACCAGGGCATTGACCCATACGGAATCATTAAAATTATCGTTTTCTATTTTTTCACCTTTAGGAAAAATGGTGTCGATTTGGTTGCTTTCTTGTTGGGCCATCGCCTGGAAAGCAGGCAACAGCAACAAGGCTATGACAACGGCTAAGCTTGATGCGTGAATAGCTTTCATAGTGGATTACTTTTGGTTGATAATTAGATGAAAAAGAAAATTATCACTAATTGGGGCTTCCTCAAAAAGTCAAAGTTCGTACACATTAGAAATATCAATTTTAAAAATAGGCGTTCAGAAGCCCATAATTGAGGTTTGAGCGACTTTTATCCGAAGCCATATGAGTATATGTTCAGATTTTATTCATTTTTTGTCAAAAAAAAGACACCGGAATGGTAGGAAGTTTGCACATTTCGGCAATTTTCCTTGCATTTATAACAATGTTTTTTTCTGTAACCCATTGGTAATCAATAGAATATAATCATCTGAGGAAGCCCTAATTGATTAGTTGAGTGCTACCAATGCAATATGCATAGTGGCATAAAAAATTAGTTTTTATGGGTTGCCCTGCTTCGGTTTGATGAGTTTAAAAACCTTACCCGTATTTCCGGCAGGGCCCGTGTTATCCTTCGTCAATACATATACTTCGCCATCTGCATCTTGCCCAAAGC
>DATGUX010000197.1:0-4332 GCA_035300985.1 Fodinibius sp. | reverse complement strand
CCAATCATAGGGTCGATCATAAAAAGCTCAAGTTCTTTTCCCAGCTTCCTATGGTCACGCTTTTTAGCCTCTTCAACACGCCGGATATATTGTTTTAGCAGCTTTTGTTTAGGAAAGCTGATGCCATAGATGCGAGTCAGTTGCTTGCTCTCGTTATCACCGCGCCAATAAGCGCCGGCCAGGCTGGTCAGTTTTACCGCTTTTATGCGTCCTGTGTGCGGAATATGTGGGCCGCGGCACAGATCGGTAAAGCTGCCTTGCGTATAAAAAGTGATCGTACCGTCTTCAAGATCTTCTATCAGGTCAACTTTATATTCATTGCCGCGCTCTTCATAGAATTCAAGAGCTTCCTGCTTAGATATCGGCTGCCGCTCGAATGTTTCCTTTTTGCGGGCCAGCTCAATAATTTTGTCTTCTATCTTATCCAGATCATCTTGGCTAATCGACTGTTCACCAAAGTCAATATCATAGTAAAAGCCGTTTTCAATGGGTGGACCGATGCCAAATTTAGCTTCAGGGTATAATTCTTGAACGGCTTCTGCCAAAAGGTGTGCAGAGGAGTGCCAAAAGGTGTATTTTCCGTCCTCGTTGTCCCAGGTGTTGATGGAGACGGTGTCACTTTGTTCAATAGGTCGGTTGAGGTCCGTGATTTCATCCCCCAGGGTAATGCTAAGCGCCTCCCGGGCCAGTCCCATCGAAATGGATTCAGCAACCTCACGTCCCGTTATGCCTTTTGGAAATTTCTTTTCGGATCCGTCTGGTAAAGTAACAGTAATTTGATCTGGCATTCAGCGATAAAATTATTTCTAACTCTGCTTTTATTGTTGGCCCGTAAAGATATAAAATTTAGAAAAGAGCTACAGGCTATTTTTCTTTATTCTAATGAATTTATTTATCATTGGCATCTACAGTTGAAAATCCAATATCATCTTTTATGACCAAAGCCTCATCTTCTTATCTGGCAGACGCTCCAATCTTTATTATAGACAGGCAATCGCTGGATATCCTGGATGTAAACCAGCAGGCCATAGATTTTTACGGCTATAGCTACCAACGCTTATGTTCTATGAATATAGGCGATCTTGGAAGGCCCAAAAGTGAGAAAGGAATTGTTTCCGGAATTAAAGAAAACGACCAGGAACTTGACTGTATATGGGAGCATCAAAATAAAGATGGTGAAATGGTCAATATTCGGTTTACACATCATATAATTAACTTTCGGAAAGGAGAAGCCATCTTTGCTGTGGTTCATGAAGACCGTAAGCAAGTAATGGAAAGAGCATCCCCCAGCAGCTTAAACAAATCCAAAGAAGCATCGGAGGGCCGCCCGGCTATTGTAGGAACTATACTTGATCTTACCGAAGATAACGTGATGAGCAAACGCTACCAGGCCAGTGTCGAGAGTTTTCGAGACTTATTTAATTCCATAAGTGATGCAATCTGTATACTGGATAAAGAGGCATGTTTCTTAACCGTCAATGGCGGTGCTATGAAAATGTTTGGTTATGATTATGATGAATTTATCGGCAAAAAACCAGCGTTTTTAACCGCTGACGACCAGATAACTCCCGAGCAGACAAAGAAAATTATCCGTAAATCCTTAAAAGGAACAACTCAGCATTTTAAGGGCTGGCTTCGGCGTAAAAAAGGTGGAGTTTTTCCGGCGGAGTTGGTGGTAAATCCCTGTAATTATATGGGGGAAGAAGCCGTTACCGTTGTTATTCGGGATGTCAGTGAGCAGCATGAAGTAGAAGAGGAGCTGCGCAAGAGCAAAGAAAAGTTTCGCCAGCTGTATCAAAATGCGCCCATTGGCATTGCATTAATGGATAAAAATAAAAGGGTAAAACAGGTAAATAAAGCCTTTACAAATATTTTTGGATATGATGCCAACCAGTTGAGCGGCAAAAATATTGACAATATTATTGTTCCCGATGGAGAAGAATGGAAAGCATACGAACTGTCGGAAGCAGTATTTTCCGGGCAAACGGGTCAGGCGGTTAGTAAAAGAGAGGATAAAAACGGCTGCATTATTGATACGCTTATTTACGGAGTACCGGTTATTGTAGAGGACGAAACCATCGCTATCTATGGGCTCTACGTTGATATTACTGACCGTATTGAGGCAGAAGAAAAGGTCAAAGAATCACTGAGGGAGAAAGAAGTGTTGCTTTCTGAAATTCATCATCGCGTAAAAAATAATCTGGCCGTTATTTCCGGACTTTTGGAACTGCAAGCCTATAGTACCGATTCCCGTCCGGCCGTTGATGCGCTGAAAGAGAGCCAGATGCGAATTAACACTATCGCGATAATCCATGAGAAGCTCTACCAGCATGAAGACCTGGCAGCGATTGCTTTCGATTCGTACCTGAAAGAGCTTACCGGAGTTATTGTTGGTTCTTTGCATGAAGGCAGCACCGAAATTGACATAGATATCGACGCCGACCCCATAGAATTGACCATCAACCAGGCTATTCCGTGCGGATTAATTCTTAATGAGCTTCTTACAAATGCTTATAAACACGCCTTTAGTGATTCCAGGAAGGGAAATATTACTGTTTTATTGCAGCGAAATGGTACTACGGTTACCCTCTCGGTCTATGATGACGGCAGCGGAAGAGCCAGCGATCTCAACGCGGAAGAAAACGACTCATTGGGGGTTCAGCTAATCCAAACATTGTCGGCACAGCTCGGCGGTACTCCCCAATACAGAGACAGGGAGCCCGGCATAGAATTCGAGCTTACCTTTGATCTGGAAGAGGCATAGGCTTTTCGCTTAGTTGTTTTGGTCCAGCAGGTTTCTTATTTCTTCCATCTTTGATCCGTACTCCGACCAGTTACCATTTTTCAAGGCCTCATTAGCTTCTTGAAAGAGGCTTTTTAAATCAGACAGGGTAGAGGATTGTCCGGTTGGAAGTTGGATGGAAGGCATAATGCCGGCAGTATCCGCAGGGGCCACCAAGGATTGCATATCCCTTCCATAAAGTGCTTCAATAGATTCCCAAAGGGTGGGCTGCATGGCAATTTTGTCGCCCGTAGTGGCAATGACGCGCTGCAGCTGTGGAATGTCAACGCCTTCTGCAATTAGGAAAACCGGTTCTACATAAATGAAAGTATCTTCAATAGGAACGATCATCAAATTGCCCCGGACAACACGCGAGCCGCGTTGATCCCACAAGGCAAGTTGCCGTGATATTTCGGTATCCTGATCAATGCGGGCCTCAATTTGGGCGGGCCCCAAAATAAGTCGGTCTTTGGGCAGTTCATAAACCGATACTTCACCATAGTTTGGGAAGTCGGAATTGGCAGCCATCCAGCCAATCATATTATCACGGTTTTCGGGTGTGAGCGGACTGATGAGCAGGTATTGCAGCTCTTGCCGGCCCGGAAGTTTGGTAAGTAAATAATAGGGGTCCATCTTGATGGTACGTCCTCCGTAGGTTTCATTGGGACGCGTCCAGAGGTCTTCATTATTATAAAAGACCTGCGGCTCAGTCATATGATATTTATTGTATTTCTCCAGCTGTACTTTAAACAGGTGGATCGGATATCGCAGGTGGTTGCGCAAGTCCTTTGGCATGGCGTCCAGCGGTTTGAACATATCCGGAAATATATCGCGATAGACTTCCAGAATAGGATCTTTTTTATTCATGCCATAAAACTGAACGGAGCCATTATAGGCATCAACCACTACTTTTACAGAGTTTCTGATATAATTATAGCCGTCTTTATAAGGAGAAGAATAGGGATAGTTCGATGAAGTAGTATAGGCATCCTGGATCCAGTAAAGTTTACCTTCACTTAAAACCAAATAGGGGTCATCTTCCAGATGAAGGAAGGGGGCAATGCGCTTAACCCGTTCCTCAATGCGCTTCCAGAGCAGCAGCTTACTGTCTTCATTGATATAATCGGTCAGCAGGATATTAATATCCCCTAATTTCCAGGCAAAGAGCAGCTGCTCAAATATATTATTGATGGAGACACCGCCGCTGCCCTGATAGTGGGTGTAGATGTTTTCATCTCCCTGAGGGTAGTCCAGCTCCTTAACATTGGTATTCACTAATTTATAATCAGCATTATATTCTCCGTAGTAGATGGCCGGCTGTTCAACCTTTAGATTTATATCGCTGACGGGAGGGATATCTTTTATTACCATACGAGGGTCGCCCTGGAGCCCTTCCTGAGCTACAGGACTCATAACAATACCGTAGCCGTGCGTATATTGAAGGCGGCGGTTCACCCAGGTATCTGATTGTTCGGGAAGCTCTTGGGCAAGCTCTCGTGCCGATACCATCATCTGCTGGTATCCCTCATTGGTTTGGTAACGATCGACAT
>DATGUX010000196.1:0-11948 GCA_035300985.1 Fodinibius sp. | reverse complement strand
GGCTGCGTTCTTGGTCATTATCAGCAATGGCGACACTAATAGTGGAAATAGTATCCTCCTCCGCAGAAAGGAAACTTAGCGTACGCTTATAGTTTAGGGTTCTCGTGCGGTTATTATCCCTTTCTTCGGTATTAGGTTTTTGGGAATCCTGAGAGCATGCGCTGATCAGGGTCACCGTTATGACAGTGAGAAAAAGAGCCGTTAGTGCTTTCATTACTTAATCCATTTTTATTATGACTGTCGGTATTAGAGAGCTAAAATAGGAGCCTTTTTGATCATTTTCAGTTTTTTTGAGGGTTAATTTTGGCTCAAGCTTCAACCCGAATGTTGGCATGAGGCTCCCACATTTTTTTTATGGCCGTATACTTCGTTCAAAACTACCGGTATGATAAGTATAACTTCGAATATTAATCATTACCCGATGGCAACAGCAATATGTTGATTGTAACTCAGGAAAATCAGATACTGCGATAGCAGATCATAAACTGATGAACAAATGCATAACTTCCCAACCTTAAAAACTGAAAGACTCCGATTAAGGGGTCTTCAAGTAAGCGATATTCCCGATATTGTTTCACTTGCCGATAACCGAAAGGTGGCGGATATGACCCTCAGTATTCCTCATCCTTACCAGCCGAAAGACGCTGTGGCCTGGATCAATGCGGCCATAGAGGGCTTTAAAGATGGATCTCATTTCATCTTTGCCATCTGTCCACTGCCGGGCAATGACTTTATCGGAGGAATTGGATTAGAAATAAACAAAGGCTTTGACCGGGCAGAACTGGGTTTTTGGATTGGCGAACCCTATTGGAATAATGGTTACAGGACGGAAGCTACAGCTGCTATTCTGCATTTTGGATTTAATGAACTGGCTCTAAACAAAATATACGCTTCGCATTTCTTAGGTAATCCTGCTTCCGGCAGGGTTATGCAAAAGAATGGTATGATCAAAGAGGGAGAGTTGGTCGATCATCTGAAGAAGGGAGACCGATATTTAAGTCTGGTCCAATACAGAGTAACACGGGCTGAGTTTATATAATTAGTGAATACATAATTTTTGCGATCGAGGTATTGGTGCAAGAAAGGTTGTTTTTTTTGCGGATTAACGCTATCTTTGAATGCTTTAAGTGAGCGCCGAGAGGTTCTCACTTTTTTTTGTACCTGTAAACAGAAGATTGTGTTCAATAAGATTATAAATACTATTTCCGAGCTGGCTGAATCGGTGCTTGCTGATACCGATTTTTTTCTCGTTGATGTAGAGATAAAAGGAAGCAATACAACTGAGGTTTGGATATCGGTGGATGGTGAAGATCGCAGCGTCAATATGGATGAATGTGCTGAAATAAGCAATGAACTCGGCTTTTTGATGGAGGCTCACGAGTTGTTCACCAAGAATTACCGCATCAATGTTTCATCTCCGGGGCTGGATCGCCCGCTGGCAGATCAACGGCAATATCCTAAAAATAAAGGCCGTCGGGTAAAGGTAACATATAAACAGAACGGAGAAGATCTGAATATAGAAGGGACCCTACAGGAGGTCTCCGATGAGGGTATTGTGGTTGAAATAACCGAACAGACAGTGGTGGCCGTACCCTTTGATGATTTGACAGAAACGAAGGTAATCCCTTCATTTAAATAACTTTAAGCAGACAGAACTTAACTGATGGCAAACGACATATCCAAACAAATTATTCAGTCATTCGCTGAAATTGCAAAAGATAAAGACATCGATAAAGAACTGTTGTTGTCGATCTTGGAGGATGTCTTTCGCACGATGATCCGTAAAAAATATGGATCTGATGAAGCCTTTGAGGTTATTTTAAATGCCGATCGCGGAGAGATCCAGATTTTGCATATTCGCGAAGTGGTTCCGGAAGAAGAACTGACGGATGAGGTACAGGAGATAGCCGTTGAAGAGGCCCAGAAGCACGATCCTGATCTGGAGCTTTATGATGAGTTTGCCCAGGAACTTTCTATTCAGGACTTCGGTCGCCGTGCGGTCATGATGGCACGCCAGCAGTTGGCGCAGCGCATCCGTGAGATCGAAAAGGATAATATTTTTGAAGAATACTCCGACCGTGTGGGCGAGATTGTACTGGGTGATGTTTACCAGATTCGCAGCCGCGAAATGTTGATAAATCACAATGGTGTGGAGCTGGTACTGCCCAAAAGCGAACAAATCTACAAAGACCGCTATCATAAAGGCGACACCATCCGTGCCGTCGTTAAAGAAGTGAAGCGCTACAACGGGAACCCATCAGTGATCATATCGCGAACTTCGCCGCTCTTTCTGGAACGGCTTTTTGAGAATGAGATTCCAGAAGTCTTTGACGGCATCATTGAGTTGGTTCGTATTGCCCGCGACCCCGGAGATCGCTCTAAGGTTGCGGTGATGTCGCACGATGAACGAGTGGATCCGGTAGGGGCCTGCGTAGGCATGAAAGGGATTCGAATTCATGCCATTGTCCGCGAACTGCAGAACGAAAATATTGACGTTATAAACTATACCGATGATAAGTTCGAATTTATTAAGCGCGCCCTGCAGCCTGCCAAAGTTATTAGCGTTGAGCTAAGCGAAGACGGCAGCCTGGCTAAAGTGCTGGTGCCGGCTGATGAGGTATCAAAGGCTATCGGTAAGGGCGGAGTGAACATCCGTCTTGCTTCAAAACTGACAAATAGTGAGATCGACGTCTATCGTGAGGTAGAAGAGGAGGACGATATCGACCTGCAGGAGTTTGAGATCGACTTTGGTCCGGATGTGATTGAACTGCTCCATGATATAGGTTGTGATACTGCACGCCAGGTATTAGACCTCGATGAAGATGAAATAGTTCGGCGTACTGAAGGAGAAATAAGCGAAGATCAGGCAGAACGTATTATTGATATCATTGCCTATGAATTTGAGGATGAGGAATAGGAAAACTTAGATTTCTCTTCAGTGAGTTTTACCTTATATTTAAGGCTTGAGAACAACCCGGCTGGTTTAAACAGACAACACAAGAAACAGACTTTCAGAAATACACTTATATGTCGCCAAACGAGAAGCCAAAACGATTATTTAAAGTTGCATCCGAATTTAACGTATCTACAACATCCATTGTAGGTTCACTGTCGGATGAAGGCTTTGAGGTTGCTAATAGGCCCAACACCAAGATTACGCCCGAAATGTACGGCGTGCTGGAAGAGGTATATGGCACGGATAAGGCGAACAGCAGGCACCACAGCAAAGCAAAAGAAGAATATGCCAGCCGCCGGGATCAGATGCATTCCAACCGGAATGAAAGTATCTCTATTGAAGATACCCTGGAGCCGCTCGAAGAAGACGAACTGCCCCTTGCGCCTGCGGACGAAGAGCCGGAGGAGATTGGCGGACTTAGGCCTGTGGATGAGACGGACGATGATGAGCCGGAAGATATTGGCGGGCTCACACCATTGGAGGATTCCGAAGAGGAAGAAGACCAGCCGGAAGCAGAGGTTGAGCCTGAGGAAGATGAAATGGAGGCCGAACCGGAATCATCCGAGGAGCAGCAAGAAGATGAGGAGGCGACAGATTCTCCCGAAGAGCCCGAGGAAGAAGTAGCTGCTGAAGTGGTGAAAGAGGAAGCAACAGAAGAACAGGAACAGGCCGATGAACAGGCTGAGCAAGAAGAGGATGAGCCCGAGGTTGAAGAGGTCGAAGCCCACGAAGATGAGGAAGAGGATGAAGACGACGAGCATGAAGAGGAGGAAGACGAGTACGAAGACGAAGAGCATGATGAAGAATATGATGACGAAGAAGATGAGGACGAATACGAAGAAGACGATGAAGGAGAATATGATGAGGATGACGAAGAAGATGAAGAACCAGAGGAGTCAACGGAAGAAGGGGTAATACGTGGCCGCGCCGGTCGGTTGAAGGGGACGAAGGTAGTTGGTAAAGTAAAAATTGATGAAAGCAAGCCTAAGCACCGTAAAAAACGCAAGCGTAAGAAGGACCGGAAGGGCAAGGATACAAGCAGTAAGAAGAAGTCTAAGAAGAAAAAATCTAAGAAAAAGAAAAAGCGCCGTCGCGGAAGCCGGATTGATGAGGGTGATGTAGAGAAGAAGCTGCAGGAGACGATGCGCAAGATGAAATCGTCTGATACGGTAGGGAGCCGTCGTCAGAAACGCCGTCAGCAGCGAAGGGAAGAGCGCGAGGAAGAAAAACAGCTGCGCGAGGAACTCGAGGAGCTGGAAGAACAGATATTAGAAGTAACAGAATTTGTTACGGTCAGCGACCTGGCTGATCTTATGGATGTAAAAGCCAATGAGGTGATCACTACCTGTATGAATCTGGGCATGATGGTTTCCATTAATCAACGCCTGGATGCCAGCACTATAGAGCTGGTAACTGAAGAATTTGGCTATGATGTAGAATTCGTTGATGCTGACGAAAGTATTGAAGAGATTGAACTGGAGGAAGATGATCCGGAAGATCTTGAACCACGAGCTCCCATTATTACGGTTATGGGACATGTTGATCACGGTAAAACCTCGCTATTGGATTATATCCGCAAGGAAGAGGTAGCCGAGGGCGAAGCCGGCGGCATTACTCAGCACGTAGGGGCTTATGAACTTGTGATGGAGGACGGGCGCAATATTACCTTCCTCGATACGCCGGGTCACGAAGCCTTTACAGCCATGCGATCACGCGGAGCGCAGGCTACCGATATTGTTATACTGGTGGTGGCTGCCGATGATGCGGTGATGCCGCAGACGATTGAGGCTATAAACCATGCCAAAGCTGCCGGTGTGTCTATCATTGTTGCAATCAACAAGATTGACAAACCCGGGGCAAATCCCGATAAGATTAAGCAGCAACTGGCCGAATATGATGTGATCGTTGAAGAATATGGCGGCACTAATCAGGCTGCTGAGGTATCTGCTAAAACGGGCGAGGGCATTTCCGATCTTCTGGATAAAGTTCTGATTGAATCGGAGCTTATGGAGCTTAAAGCCAATCCCAATCGCAGGGCCGACGGCGTGGTACTGGAAGCACGCGTTGACAAAGGAAAAGGTATCGTCGCCAACATACTGGTCCAGAATGGAACGCTTCATGTAGGTGATTCATTCGTAGCCGGTCCCTGCTTTGGCCGAGTTCGCGCGATGGAAAATGAGCACGGTAACCGTGAAGAGGAAGCCGGTCCCTCCGTGCCGCTGCAGCTTACCGGATTGAGTGATATTCCGCAGGCCGGTGATAAGCTGGTGGTGCTGGAAGATGAGAAACGAGCCAAAGAGATTGCCAATCAACGCCAGCAGATTCGTCGTGAGCAGGAGCTGCGCAAGTCCAAACACTTAACACTTGATGATCTGTCCCGACGACTGGCGCTGGGTGAGGTTTCTGATCTCAACATCATCATTAAGGCCGACGTAGATGGTTCTATTGAGGCACTCTCAGGATCGCTGCAGAAACTCAGCAATGAAGAAGTGTCGGTGAATATCATTCATACCGGCGCGGGAGCTATCACCGAATCGGATGTGCTGCTGGCTTCGGCCTCTAATGCCATCATTATTGGTTTCCAGGTACGGCCAACCGTCAATGCACGAACGGTGGCTGAGGACGAAGAGATCGATATCCGACTCTTCAGCGTCATTTATGACGCCGTTGATGAGGTAAAAGACGCCATGGAAGGCATGCTTTCTCCGGAGATAAGTGAGAAGTTGTATGGTAACGCCGAAGTGCGCGAAATATTCAAAGTTTCCAGCGTAGGAACCATTGCCGGCTGTTATGTAACCGACGGTAAGATCAATCGCAATAATCCGGTGCGCATAGTCCGCGAAGGTGTGGTCATCTATGATGGCGAGATTGATGCCCTTAAACGGTTTAAGGATGATGTTAAAGAGGTACAAACCGGTTATGAGTGTGGTATCAGCATCGTTAACTACAATGATATTAAGGTAGGTGATGTAATTGAAAATTATGAAATTGTTGAAGAACGTCGTAGCCTGGAAGACGTCGAAAGCGAGCATTAATTCCTTTCTGTAAATATCTTCAGAATAAAATAGTGTTATGAGTATTCGCACCGAACGACTCGGGGCCGTTATAAAGCGGGACCTTGGGAAGATTATTCAAAAAAGTTATCAGCCGAGTGGTTCATTCATCACGGTTACCAAAGTTGAGGTTACGCCCGACCTGATGATTGCTAAGGTCCATATTAGCGTCTATGCACCGGGCAAAGATGAAGACGCGCTGTTTATACATCTGGAAGAAAATGTTGCAAATATCCGCAAGGAGCTGGCTGATAAAATACGCCATCAGGTGCGACGTATTCCCGAACTCAACTTGATCAATGACCTGACGGCGGAATATGTTGAAAAAATGGAAGGACTTTTCCAGGAAATTCGTGAGGAAAGAGAGCAGCGCCATAGTGATTCGGAAGAGGAGTAGGCAATAGAGGGACAGATGATAGTTTGCCTATCCAAAGTGTTTGTCCCGCCCTCTAAATGACCGGAACATAGCCTAGGCTGTAACCCACCTCCTCGGTGCTCTACAACTTTAATGGAGTCTTCAACTACGCTCAGGCAGCATCGGACAAGGGGGTTGAAGGAAAAGACTCATACCCGGTTACTGTCATTATCTCCAGCATTCGCGAGCAATCTCCTCCTTATATATAACCTTGCTAAAGCCGCTCCTCAGAAATGTATGCCTGCGCTATAAATGGTTTCCCGAATAGTCCAGGGCTTACCATCTCATTTTATCCGGCCCTTCTGCTTCGCGGAATGAAAGCCGACCCTACCCACTCATCTCGCATCGTCCTCCGGGACGATACATCGTGAATCCCCATTTTCCCAAATTGGAATTTGTGTCATTATTAGATTTATATACTTTGTATCTTTACAGACAAATCGAAAACAGAGACCATAATTTTGCAGTAATGGCAGATCTTATTCTACTGGACAATGTCGAGCGAAATCCCAATACCGTGCTTACTGTAGGCACTTTTGATGGCGTGCATGCCGGGCATCGGGCTATCCTGGACACCGTGGTGCGCAAATCACAGGAGCGTGGAGCCCGAAGCGTGCTGGTTACCTTCGACCCGCATCCGCGCAATATTATAAATCCGGGGGAGGCGGGCATTAAGCTGCTGACCACTATTCAGGAACGCTCGGAAATCCTCAATGAGCTCGGCATAGACCAGACGGTTGTCATTCCCTTTGATCGTGATTTTTCGCTGCTCAGCTCTGAAGAGTTTATCCGCGATATTATTTACAACAAGATTGGCGTGAGCGAATTTGTCATCGGCTACGACCATCACTTTGGTCGAAATCGTGAAGGGACTATTGAAACGGTAGAAGTGCTTGGCCGCGAACTTGGTTTTGAGGCTTATGTGGTTTCCAAGAAAGAGGTAGGAGAGCAGACGGTAAGCAGTACCGCCATCCGTAAGGCGCTCAGTGAAGAAGGGGATGTTCGAAAGGCTGCGGAGTTTTTACAGCGTCCCTACCGGCTGAATGGAACGGTCATTCACGGAGAGAAACGTGGGAAGGAGATCGGCTTTCCCACGGCCAACATCAAGCCGGAGCATCCGCAGAAGGTGATTCCCAAAGATGGCGTTTATGCCGTTCGAGTGCGCGTGATGGATAACTGGTTTAAAGGGATGATGAATATTGGAACACGTCCTACTTTTGATGAAAGCATCCGCACGCTGGAAGTTAACCTTTTTGATTTTGAGGAGAATATCTACGGAAAGGAGGTGCAGGTACGTTTTTTTGAGCACTTGCGCGACGAAGTGAAGTTTGACGGCATTAATGGACTTATTCAACAGCTGCAGCAAGATGAGAAGCAAGCCAGGCAGTTGCTGGACGATCACTAAAAATATTGCAAACTATTGCGTAATACGTTATCTTTGACCGCTAATATGTTACGAAAAACATGCAATTGAAGTAAAGCAAATAAGAATTCTACTATCTCATGGCGATAACAAAAGAACGCAAAGAAGAAATTGTTGAAAAATTTGGTGGATCCCAGGATAATACCGGATCTACAGAAGCTCAGATTGCAATATTTACCGAGCGCATTAATGATCTGACGGGTCATTTGAAAGATAATAAGCAGGATCATGCCTCGCGCAGAGGACTGTTAAAATTGGTAGGCAAACGAAGAAAGTTATTAAACTACCTGAAGAAAAATGATATTGAGACCTATCGCGAGCTCATCAGCGAATTAGGTATTCGCAAGTAGCATATCAAAAGGCACGTTCATACGGCGTGCTTTTTTGCTATATGTTTCCACATCTTTTGTGGCGGAGCAAGATTCTTTTTATCGCCTCTTTACAGTAAACGTACTGTTGCCAACTCATGGATGTCCTCCCCATATAGTTCATAAAAATTTGAATTGAACAGATATAATAATGAAAGAAGATTTTAAAAGTGTAGAATTTGCCCCCGGTAAAACGCTTTCTGTTGAAACCGGTCGAATTGCTAAACAGGCCGATGGCGCCGTTATGGTGCGCATGGGAGATACCATGGTACTTTGTACGGCCGTCAGCTCTAAGGAGCCTACCAATAAACCCTTTTTCCCATTGACCGTCGATTTGCGTGAGAGTTTTTCAGCCGGCGGTAAATTTCCGGGCGGTTTTATTAAGCGTGAAGGACGTCCTAATGACAAAGAAGTACTTTCGAGCCGACTGATTGATCGCAGTTTACGGCCGCTCTTTCCGGATGGTTATCGCTTCGATACTCAGATTATTTGTTCCGTTGTATCCTCCGATGGCGAACATAACGGCGATGTGCTGGGAGGCGTAGGTGCTTCAGCGGCCCTGCATATTTCTGACGTTCCCTTTGCCGGTCCTATTGCCGAAGTGCGGGTTGGACGCGTAGAGGGTGAATTTGTGATTAATCCCACTCTCAGTGAGATGGAGGCCAGTGACATTGATATGATTATTGGCGGTACCGCTGAGAGCGTCATTATGATGGAAGGGGAGATGGAAGAGGTCTCAGAAAAAGAGATGCTTGATGCCATTAAAGAAGCTCATAAAGCAATTAAAAAACTATGCGCCTTCCAGGAGGAGCTGCGCGAAGAGTATGGCAAACCCAAACGCGACTTTGAACCTGAGCCCGTTGACAGCGTACTGGAAGAGCGGGTGTATAGCTTTGCACAGGACAAAATTCGTGAAGTCATCAATATTGGCCTTGGCAAGGAAGAGTACAGCAAGAAGCTTGGCCGGGTTAAAGAACTGGTAATTGAGAGCGTTACAGAAGATGAGCAGTTCGAGGATGAAGAAGGGACGATAAAAGATATTATCAGCACGATTGAGAAGGAAGAGCTGCGTAAAGCAATTCTTGAGGATAAACGCCGCATTGACGGGCGATCGCCGGAAGATATACGCGACATCTGGACACAGGTAGATTATCTGGCACGCACGCACGGCTCAGCTATCTTTACCCGTGGTGAAACGCAGGCCCTGGTATCCGTTACGCTTGGAACCAAGCAAGATGCTCAGGCGATAGATACGCTGCTGACCGAAGAGGACAAAACCTTTTATCTGCACTATAACTTCCCCAACTACAGCGTTGGTGAAGCCGGATTTATGCGCGGCCCCGGCCGGCGTGAAATCGGGCACGGGCACCTGGCTGAGCGTTCGCTGAGTAAGCTGATGCCTTCTTTCGATGAATTTGGCTACGTTATGCGCGTAATTTCTGATATTACAGAGTCCAACGGATCCTCATCTATGGCCTCCGTATGCGGCGGCTCTATGGCGCTGATGGATGCCGGTGTACCCCTTAAAAAGCCCGTTGCCGGTATTGCAATGGGAATGATCGTGGGGGATGATGAGTCGGTTGTACTGTCTGATATCCGTGGTGAAGAAGACTTCATGGGCGATATGGACTTCAAAACGGCCGGAAGTAAAGATGGCATCACCGCATGCCAGATGGATATGAAGGTTAGCGGCATCTCTTTCGAGAAGCTTGAGGAAGCACTTGAGCAAGCCCGTGAGGGACGCCTGCACATCCTGAGCAAAATGGATGAGACTATTACCGAACCCAATGCCCAAATTTCAGAATTTGCTCCACAATTTATCAATATGGAGATCGATGCCGATGAGATTGGCTCTGTTATTGGACCTGGCGGTAAAGTGATTCAGACGCTTCAGAAAGAAACCGATACCGAAATCTGGGTCGAAGAAGATGAGGAGCGTAATAAAGGGAAAATTACCATTACTGCTGATTCACTTTCCAAAGCCGAAGAAGCCAAAAAACGGATTGAGGGTATTACCGGCCAGCTTGAAGAAGGAGCTACTTACCACGGTACCGTAAAAGCGATCAAAGATTATGGCGCTTTTGTCGAGATTGTACCGGGCAAAGACGGACTTCTTCATGTTTCCGAGATAAATCACAGTCACGTTAATAACGTAAGTGATGTGCTCTCGGTTGGTGATGAGCTTGATGTCAAGCTGCTCAAAATTGAGCACGGCAATAAACTTCGCCTGTCACGAAAGGCACTAATTCCCAAAGACGGAGAAGAATAATTTCCTGATTATTTCTTTATAAAAGTCTTTTACTTTCAAACGCCATCTCATTATCGGGATGGCGTTTTGCTTTAACCTAACTTTATGAATACCGATGAATAAACGTATCGAAAAGCAGCATTCTGTAAACAAAACCACCTTAGACAACGGCCTTACCATTATCACCGAGCAGGTGCCGAGCGTAAAAAGTGTTTCGGTGGGGATTTGGGCCAAGACCGGAAGCCGCAACGAAACCAAGGGGCAGTCAGGGGTCACACACTTTCTGGAGCATATGTTATTCAAGGGCACCGAGTCGCGCTCTTCCTATGATATCGCTATGAGCATGGAGTCGGTCGGGGGCTATCTAAATGCTTTCACTTCCTCCGAATATACCTGCTACTATTCGCGCTGCCTGAATACTCAACTCGACCGGGCACTGGACGTGCTTTCAGATATGGTGCTGCATCCTTCATTTCCGGAGGAAGAGATCGAGAAAGAAAAAAATGTGGTGATAGAAGAGATGAAGATGTATCGCGACAGCCCCAGAGACTATTTGCTGGAAGAATTTGTCAGCCAGTCTTTTGAAAACCATCCGCTGGGACGTTCAACACTGGGTTCAGAGGAAACCGTTTCTTCCTTTAAACGACAGGACCTGTATGCCTATATGGAAGGGCGCTATCAGCCCTCCAACTTGCTGGTTGCCGTTGCAGGTAATACCAAACATCAGCAGGTAGTGGATTTGGTAGAGGAGGTGTTTTCAGGCATTGAATCCAAAGAATTGAAAGAGCTGGATCAGTCGCTGAGCGAGTATTCCGCAAAGAAAACTAAACTTACCAAAGCTATTGAACAGACCCATCTGGTGATGGGGCGACGAGGCCTCGATTACGACCATGAGGACAAATATCGGCTGCTGCTTGCCAATACGGTGCTGGGCGGCGGGATGAGCTCCCGGCTTCATCAGAATGTGCGCGAGAAGCACGGTTACTGCTATACCATCAGTTCTTTTAATCAGTCCTACCGGGATACCGGCCTGTACGGCATCTATGTCGGTACGGATCAGGATTATGTGGATCACGTGCGCGAGCTTGTATTTAAAGAACTGGATAAGCTTCGTGCGGACCTTATTCCGGAGCAGGAACTTGCAGAGGCAAAATCGCAGTTAAAGGGCAAGCTTATGCTTTCACTCGAAAGTATGAGCAACCGGATGATGCGGCTGGCCAAGAGTGAAATCTACTTCAATCGCTATATTACCCTTGATGAGCTTATTGAAAAGATTGACGCGGTACAGCCGGATCAGGTACAGACCTTTGCACAAACATTTTTTGACAGCGAAGCCTTTTCCGAAGTGCTGCTGACACCGGAGGAATAGCAGAATCATCATTTCGAGTCTAATCAAAAATCCTTAGATTCGACCTTAAAAACGTCCGCTTAAAAGAAGAATACTAATTTTACCAGAAGCATGATCTATATTCAAAATCTGTCTGA
>DATGUX010000195.1:0-7901 GCA_035300985.1 Fodinibius sp. | reverse complement strand
TATCAGGCAGAAACGCTGATGACAAAAGCGATGAGCAGAAGGGTAAAAATAGTTAGTTGAATAAAGGCAGAGCTGATGAGCTTTTTGTGCATTCCTAAGGTTCGTTCGAGGATTAATAGTTAAAAATAGATATAGTGGCGGTGCGCCGAAAATGTTCCCAAAAGTAAGGGACTATTTTCAATTTATCTATTATTAAAACAGTATTTACCAAGGGATATTTATAAAATACTACTGCCTTGATATTGAACTATTAGTTGGAAACAATTATCCTTAGATTTTCACTTAGTGACTAACGCAAATTAAGAGTACCTTTTTTATGATTACAACTGCTCAATTCACCTATATTCCTCTGAAGGCCAGCGATCCGCGGGAAAGTGTTGATTATCTGCTGGAATTAGTTGCTCAACACGAGGTAGAGGTGGATGTGAACTATCTGTCAACCAGCGTACGAGGAGAAACGGAGGTCGTTTTTAAGATTATTCGTGAAATGTATGACACTATGACGATCGAAAAGGAGGAGTTCCGGTTGCACGTGGAGCTGCTGAATCCGGTTGGAGATGGAGAGCCGCTGAGTATATCCGAAGAATAGCAGTTTTTACTGTTGAGGGTCTGATAGGTTGTATTTGTAGAGTCGGATTTTTTCCTATCCGTAGTTATTTTAATAATTCATTGGTTTTAGTATGAAAACCGGAGCCATATTTTGTATCTTTAGCGTTCTTTTTTGCAAGTTAAGTATGCGCTGACCGTACAATTTTATGACCTCTATTCGCAATTTCTGTATCATCGCCCACATTGATCATGGCAAATCTACCCTTGCCGACCGCCTGTTAGAGCGCACGGGGGCTATAACTGAGCGTGAAATGGAGGAACAGATTCTGGATGATATGGAACTGGAGCGCGAGCGGGGTATCACGATCAAGAGCCACGCCATAAAGATGGATTATGAACGTCCATCAGGCGAAAAGGTTATTTTCAATTTGATCGATACGCCGGGGCACGTTGATTTTGCCTATGAAGTTTCCCGGGCCTTGAAGGCCTGTGAAGGAGCACTGCTGGTGGTCGATGCCGCGCAGGGGGTAGAGGCACAGACCATTTCTACGCTCTATCAGGCTATTGAACAGGATTTAGAGATTGTGCCCGTGCTCAATAAAATTGATCTGCCCGGCGCTGATCCTGAAGGGGTGGGACAGCAAATTGTGGATCTGATCGGCTGTAAGCATGAAGAGATTTTGGAAGTCTCGGGCAAAACCGGCGAAGGAGTAGATGAGCTGCTGGAGGCCGTTTTTGAACGCATTCCCGCCCCCGGACGCGAGGCTGACAAGCCGCTGCGGGCGCTGATTTTTGATTCTGTATTCAATACTTACCGTGGCTCCATTGTTTATGTTCGGGTTATGGAGGGTACGCTTCGCAAGGGCGACGGTATCCGTTTTATGGCCACCCAGAAAGAATATGAAGCCGAAGAAATTGGCCATCTGAAAATGAAGCAGGTGGAGACGGATACTCTCGAGGCCGGTGATGTTGGTTACGTAGTTGGCAGCGTGAAGTCCCTGGAGGATGCCCGCGTGGGTGATACGCTTACTACCACCCATAATCCGGCCGATACTCCAATTCCGGGTTATCAGGAGCCCAAACCCATGGTATTTAGCGGGCTTTTTCCCACCCAATCGGATGATTTTGAAGATCTGCGTTCGGCTCTGGAAAAACTGCAGCTCAATGATGCATCGCTGACTTATCAGCCTGAAACCTCAAAAGCATTGGGCTTTGGTTTCCGGGCCGGTTTCCTGGGTATGCTGCATATGGAAATCGTGCAGGAGCGGCTGGACCGCGAATTCAATATCGATATTATTACCACGGTGCCCAACGTGGAGTATGAGGTGCATATGACTGAGAAGGGCGAGCAGAAACAGATCACGGTCGATAATCCAAGTGAAATGCCGGACCCGGCTAAGGTGGATGCGGTGTATGAGCCCTATATTAAAGCCAGTATCATCACCCCATCCGACTATATTGGACCGGTGATGAAACTGTGTGAAGAAAAACGGGGCCAGTACGTCAATCAGCTTCATATGCAGAGCCAGCGCGTAGATATTACCTACGAGTTGCCTATGGCCGAAGTGGTATTTGATTTCTATGATCGGCTAAAGAGCGGCACGCGCGGATATGCCTCGCTCGACTATGATTTTTTGGAATACCGCCAAGGCGATCTGGTGCGACTGGATATTTTACTTAGCGGTGACCCCGTCGATGCACTCTCAAGCATCATCCATCGTGATAAAGCCTACGAGATGGGCCGAAAGCTTTGCAAAAAACTGAAAGAGTTAATCTCACAGCATCAGTTTGAGATACCTATTCAGGCGGCTATTGGATCTAAGGTTATTGCTCGTGAAACCATCCGTGCCATGCGAAAGGATGTTACAGCTAAATGTTATGGCGGCGATATTTCACGAAAACGAAAGCTGTTGGAGAAACAAAAGGAGGGTAAGAAGCGTATGAAACAGGTAGGAACCGTCGAGGTTCCTCAGGAAGCTTTTCTTGCCGTCCTGTCTATGGATGACGACAATTAAAGTTGTAATAACCGTTCGGATTATTCGTTAGACTAACCGGAAACCCTATTTTAAAATTTTACATACTTGATGAAAAAGCTACTGAAAATTCTATTTCTTGGGGGATTGCTAACGCTCGCCTCTTTGTCCTCCTACGCTCAATTTGAAAAGCCTGAAATTGAAAAGATAAGTACCGATCGTACTGCTTGGTTTATGAGTCAATTTGGCGATATTAACTGGACCGGCGCCGGCTTTTATGATGATGTTGCGATGGATACCCGGCAAACCAATGAAATCAGGGCTCGGTTGCAGAAGGTCTACGGCGATCCAACGAAGACGATTGAGAACCTGATTAACACAAAGAGTTTTCGGCCGGCCAAAGCTATACAGTTTGAGTATTGGTTCGTTATCAATGACAGCATCCCCATGATGGTCCTTGATATTGACGGGCCCTTTGGACGCGGGTTAGTTTATGCAGGGGCCAGCAAGTATATTGATCTGATGCCGCAGATTAAGCGAACCTTTTCAAAAGAGATTATGAAATTTGACCGGGAAAACCTGGCAAACTACCAGGACTATTATTATTCGCCGGAGCGCGGAGGACAATGGTTCCAGGTTAAGTATGACAACGGTAATCTGCGGACATCCGAGATTTCACGGCCTGCCGGGATGCGATGAGCTATTAATTGGCAGTTATAGATTAAAAGAACCATAGATAAGGAGACGATTTGGCAGATAAATCAACGAATGAAAAGCGAAGGGAACGGCGCGCTCAGCGGAAAAAGCATCAAAATGAGAAGGCAAAAAGCTGGTTTAAGGAATGGGCGGATGCGCTCCTTTTTGCAGCTGTAGCGGCGCTGATAATACGAACATTCTTCTTTGAGGCCTATCGTATTCCAACGCCATCAATGGAAAAGACCCTGTTGACGGGGGACTTTCTTATCGTCTCTAAAATTAATTACGGACCGCGCACGCCCATGGTGCTGGGAGTGCCCTTTACCAACATCTATTTACCCGGCTTGGTACTACCTTGGGCACGCTTGCCCGGTTTTGAAGAGGTAGAACGCAATGATGTGGTAGTCTTTAACTACCCGATTGATATTGCCCCCATAGCAGCCAAAACAAACTATATTAAACGAGCGGTTGGCATGCCGGGAGATACCCTGGCTATCGATGACAAACAGCTGTACGTAAATGGTAACGAGGCTCAGCCTTTTCCGGGTATCCAGCAGATGTACAGGGTGGAGGTTCGTGATCGTGTGCGGCTTAGTGCGGCTAAGGTTGAAGCAGCCGGAGGCATACTCTACCGGCAACAGGGCGACAGCGGCTATCGTATAAATATGACGAAAGACATAGCCGATACCATCAGCCAGTGGCCCGAAGTAACCAAGGTAACTCCTTTTGTTCTGCCTGATGGCTTTAATGAATATAACCGGCGAGAGTTTAGCTTTTCTTCCGGATTTGTCAACCATCATCACCTGCCGCCTACGGTCGTTCCATTTGAAGGGCAAACGGTAACGCTGACGCCCGAGAACTATCATATCTACAAAAATATCCTTACGCGTTATGAGGGAAATACTGTGGATCGCAATGGGGACCAGTTTATCATCAACGGAGAGCAAACCAATACATACACCATCAAACAGAATTATTACTTCATGATGGGCGATAACCGTGATAACAGTGAGGATAGTCGCTTCTGGGGCTTCGTGCCACAGTCTCATATCGTTGGAAAGGCCGGCATGATTTACTTTTCCTGGGATAGCGAGCGTTGGCTGCCCCGCTTCGATCGGCTGCTAAATTTCATCCACTAACCTATATGACTACTCAACTGCCGGACGTTGGAAAGTAAATGTTGATGTGCCGGTAAGCATGAACCTGAGCCAGTAATTTTCAGATTGGGGGATACAGCAGATATAGGCCTAAAAAGGGAGAGCAGGGTGCATCAGGCCTTTGATTTTCGGATAAGGAGCAACGGCCTGGAAAACGAGGGGATCCTAAAAGAGGCGTGGTTGTGGACCAAAATCAGGGTGAGTAAAGTGCATCGGTAATATCTTGAGGCCAGATGAACCTGCTTCTAAAGAAAGCGGAATTTAATCGCCTCAGTAGCTGATTCACCTTATTTCCTTATTTCCGCGCATAACCCGCCCGGGCTAAGTCAGTTTTTGCGGATTGTTTTACCTTTGGGCTGGCCTTCTTTAATGGCAAGTTGTCCGCAGCCCGCATCAATATCATCTCCGCGGCTGCGGCGCACCGTGGCGGTTACGTCGCGCTTAATGAGCTCCTGCATAAAGGAATCCAGGCGCTGCTCCCGGGCCCGCTTTAATGCAACACCGGCCACATTATTGTACATAATAATGTTGACCTTGCTGGGCGCCCACTGGACAATATCGGCCAGTAGCCGGGCGTCTTCCGGGGAGTCGTTAAACTCGTCAAACAGCAGATATTCATAGGTGATGGGACGGTGCAGCTTGGCATAATAATGCTGGACGGCCTCTTTGAGTTTGGCCAGATTCATGGAACTGTTGATGGGCATAATCTCGTCGCGCTTCTCGTCACTGGCCGCATGCAGCGAGATAGCCAGGTTGAAGGGCCGACGCTCATCCGCCAGCTGTTTAATCTGCTTGGTTAAGCCCACCGTAGAGACGGTGATGCGTTTGGGAGAAAGGCCGATGCTTAGCTCATCCATAATGATATCGGCCGAGTTAACCACCGCTTTATAGTTGTGCAGCGGCTCGCCCATCCCCATATAGACAATATTGGTGATACCTTTGCCAAATTTTTCCTCACAGAGCGCATCGATATACTGCACCTGATCAACAATTTCGCCGTGCGTTAAGCTGCGGAAAAAACCCATGGCGCCGGTAGCGCAAAAGGAACATCCGAATACACATCCCACTTGCGAAGAAACACAGACCGTCAGCCGGTTGGCGGCGCCGTCCGGATAAAAGTCCGGAATGAGCACCGATTCTACCTTGTGCCCCTCATCGCCCTGCAGTTCAAACAGGAATTTGATGGTGCCATCCTGGGATTCCAGCTGGGTAACCTGCTCGATGGTAGGTACTTCGGCCACATCCTTAAGATTAGAACGCAGCTCTTTGGAAAGATTGGTCATCTCTTCAAAGCTGTGCACGCCTTTTTGATAGAGCCACTGAAACAGCTGATCACTGCGATAGGAGGCCAAGCCCATATCGGTGCTGAAATCCTGCAGCTCCTGCTTGGTAAGGGCTTTAAGGTTTACTTTTTCCTGAGTGTCGGCTTGAGTAGTCATAGGCGCAAAGATACAAATATTCGGGCAGGGTTGTTAGCCCGGATTATCCCGGGAATATTTTAGCAGGCGCTTGTGTTGCAATTACTGTTAATGATGCAATAGTGTCCAGATCATTTTGAACCTGGCTCTAAAACAGTACTTATAGCCTTTAAAGTGACATTATGCTCAATGCTTTTATGGAATCCCATAAGCAATCCCCATCTGCCTTTAGCTGCATTAAGGGGTAGTTTTTCAATATTGTCGGATATCACCGGACAAGTAAATTAAAATAATGGGATCGGAGGAATTTGTCCCATAATATGCGGTTAGCTAAACAGAGAGGTGTGTTTGATTATTTTACCTTTGGGAGCCAAAAAGACCAAGACTGCAAAATTGGATTTATATAGATAAGCAGATTAAACCCATATGAAGTTACCCGTTGGATAACTGCCGGATGCAAAGTGGCGGTAGTCAGTTTTGGTATCCTTTGTTGGAAATCTACAAGGTCCCGAATAAGAATCAGGACCTTATACATCTCCACAGAAAGAATGAATTATTTTTTTAACATAAATTCACCATCCGCCTTAATGCGAACCTCATTGCTGATCATGGGCGGGGGGAAATTGCTGCCGAGATCAAACTCTGAGCGATCGATGGTAGCGGTAATTTGAATGCCGGCTTTGAGGTTGCCCTGGGTCATTTCGTTTTGGACCGTCCCGCGGTAGACCATGGTCACTGTTACCGGCTTGGTTAGTCCGTGGAGAGTCAGATCGCCGGTCAGCTCGTATTTGTTATCGGCAATTTCCCTGATACCTGTACTTTTGAAGGTCATGGCCGGGTACTTTTCTACGTTAAAGAAGTCAGGGCTCTTCAAGTGGTCGTTGCGCTTTTCCACGCGCGTGTTGATAGAGGCCGTTTGTACGGACAACTCTACTTTTGCGTCGCTGAAGTCCTCTTCGGAGGCTTCAATGGTGACGCCATAGTCGTCAAAATATCCCGTTACGTCAGCAATGCCCAAGTGGGTGACGGTGAATCCGAGCTTTGAGTGCGCCGGGTCTTCCACCCAGCTGTCCTGGGCAAAAACACTGACAGGAAGAATTAAGAAGGATAGAATAATAGTTAATTTTTTCATCGGTTTAGCTTTTATGTGTTAATTTATGGTTGTTCGTGTTTAGTAATAGTGAAAATTACTGGTTAACAAGTTGTTTGATGAAGGTATTGAGACTCGTAGGCTTGCGCCCGAGCAGCTTTTCCAGGTCATCGTAGGTGAAACGAAGTGCTCCGTTGGCAAAAGTGTTAGCGCTCATGATGCTCATGGCAATTTGCTCCTCAGGCAGGCCGATCTCTTCCAACGTATTTTTGAATTCCGAAACAGGTACATCGGTATAGGTGATTTCCTTGCCGGATGCTTCGCTCAGCATTTCAGCAGCTTCATCAAGGGTATAGGCGTGACCCGACGTGATTTCGTAAATGCTGTTTTCATGCTTTCTGGGATCGACCAGTCCATTAGCCAGGGCCTGGGCCATCTCTGATCGCAGCGCCAGGTTAATAGCTTTACCGTCGGATGGAAACGTCCACTGACCGTCCTCTAACGCATTACCCAGATAGAGCGGCAGAAATTCCATATAGAAGGCATTCCGGTATATAGTGTAAGAAATGCCGGATTCTTTAATGAGTTTTTCCGTTGCGGCGTGATCCGGCGAAAGTGGACTTAACTCTTTATCCGCCTCCACAATACTGGTGTAGAAGATCTGCTCAACATCCGCTTCTTTAGCGGCTTTAATCACGTTATTATGCTGTTGGACCCGGCCTTCCAAGGTGCTGGAGGAAATTAAAAGTAGTGTGTCGACTCCCTGAACAGCTTGCTCAATTGCAGCATTATTGTTGTAATCGCCGATTCTAAGCTCTACGCCTTTCTCCTTGAGTTCGGCGCCTTTTTCTTCACTGCGGACAAGTCCGGTAATATCCGCATCGGGATTATTCTCCAGTAGAAAGTCAATGGTTTGTGATCCTAAGTGTCCGTTTGCTCCTGTTATGAGTATCATAATGTTGAAAGTTAAATGGTGAATGTTGAATTAAATTAATTGTGTAAAACTTTCCAGCCGGCC
>DATGUX010000194.1:0-4771 GCA_035300985.1 Fodinibius sp. | reverse complement strand
AGGCTCATGCGATTCCACCAGACTTTCTTCTTCTATTTGCTGCACCCCATAACCCAGCGACTTTCTCTCCCTCTTAATACCAAGCGCAGTAACCACCAGTTCTTCACCCTCAAAAACACTCGGCTGCAAGGCAACGTTAATCGTTGTCCTTCCATTAATCGGCACTACTTTCTTTTGGTATCCG
The DNA here is from genome assembly GCA_035300985.1 of Fodinibius sp. Lineage (GTDB taxonomy): Bacteria > Bacteroidota > Rhodothermia > Balneolales > Balneolaceae > Fodinibius. The sequence goes on along the minus strand of DATGUX010000194.1, from coordinate 4,587 downwards.
ATAAATGAAAACAGCAGCGTATCCTGCAGGCTACTTACCGTTAATTCATAGTTACCGTCAGCATCGGAGGAAGTACCCGTCGTTGTTCCCTTTACCTGGATATTAACCGCGGGCAGACTTTCGCCGGTATTAGCATCGGTTACTGTACCTGAAATGCTTTCCTGCACAGCAGACTTTGACCCATTGTGCGTTTCCTTCGCTGATGTACCTTTAAGATTTAAGGAAATTTCGGAATTGGTACCATGCAAAAGAGCTTCATTTTGCTGCTGTGAAATGGCTGCCGCCTGTTTTGTCCCCGAAGCAGATTGTGCCATCAAACTTCCCGAAATAAGGAGCATCCCAATCATCGTCCCTATCATTCGAAATGAATTTGTAGTTTTTTTTCTCATAATTTTCATTTTTATGAATGGTTATCACTTAATATTGACTTCCCGAAATAAGCAGGTTGCTCTTTATTAAATTACTCAAATGGATCTCCACCATTTGTTAAGGCCTGCCCTGCAAGAGCTGTTGCTACCCCAATACATCTGAACCCGATGTATTTTAAGAAGCCTCGCTGATCCCCGCACAAACATAGCCTATTGAGTAATTGCTTGTTAAGCTAATAACTATACTTCTGTGACCCTGAATCTTGAAACATATAACAGTTTCTCACTGTCTGGTCCACCATCAAGACAGGCATCAGGCCTTTTTTAAGAGCAGGTGCCTCGGTTCCTTTTACAGGGGGACTATTGTTCCAAACTGAGAAGCAAATTAGAAAACTTACATTCGGGATGCAAAAAAAATTTATGTTGTGTGCGCACACAAACCATTTGTGTGCGCACACACTTATTGACTTAAATAATATGGTTTATTATTCTATAACAAATAATATCATAATCATTTACTATAATTTCGGATGGTCTGTTAGCCAATATCTCCCATTTAACATATACTTGAAGGTCAAAGCTCGGGCTATGGCGGCTCATTAAATTAAAAATTATATTAAGATTGTCGCTCTGATAAAGCATGGACAAAAACAACAATATTCGCATTAAAGACATCGCAGAAATGGCGGGCGTTTCGGTCGGAACCGTTGACCGGGTGCTGCATAACCGAGGCAACGTTTCTGCTGAAGCAGAACAGAAGGTTAAAAAAATTCTGAGGAAAACCAGGTATACGCCTGACCCTATTGCCCAAAGCCTGGGTTCAAAGAAGGACTTTGAAATTGTGGTCATCATGCCCCATCCCAAACAAGATGAATACTGGGCGCTATCGGAGGCAGGTGTCAGCCGTGCCCGGCAAGAGTGGGCGCCGTATAATATTAATATCCAAATCGAAACCTTTGATCTTAACAATCCCGATTCCTTTGCCCGGGCTGCCCGCCAAACCTTAGCCGCCAAACCCGATGCCGTACTTACAGCCCCGGTCTATTTCGATGCTTCGCTCACCTTCTTCAAAAATCTGCAAACATCCGACATTCCTTTTATCCTCTTTAATACCCAGATTGAAACACGGATAAAGAAGTATGATCCGCTGTGCTTTATTGGACAAAACCTTTTCCAAAGTGGCCGCGTAGCGGCAGAGCTTATGCACATTCTGTTACCGGAGCCCGGTGACCTGGCCGTGATGCATATCCATGAAAATATTGACAATGCTATGCACCTGAAAGAAAAGGAGCGCGGTTTCAGAGACTATTACAAAAGTGTCTCGGGTAGTAAGTTTGCCATCGAAAGTTTTTTATTTCCCGACAATGAAGGGCCCATTGAAACTCAAATTAGTCAATGCCTGGATGAGACTGATTTAAAAGGAATTTTTGTTCCCACCTCCTCGGGTACCTTTGCCACGGCAAAAGCTATGCAGAACAAAGACCGGGAAGATATCATACTGATCGGCTATGACTTGCTGGAAGAGAATGTCGAATTTTTAAAATCCGGTACGGTTAACTTTCTTATCAATCAGGATCCTCGTTACCAAGCCCAGCAAGGAGTTAAATATTTGGCTAATTACCTGTTGCTCAATTGGGAGGTCCCCGCAGCTGATCTACTGCCGCTGGAAATTATTACCAGACAAAACTATCAATCCTTCCTGGACTATAAGCATTAGATCGTCAACCCGAATTATGCACAAGCAATGATTAAAAGGCGGGTTAAATAACTTTTTTGGATGAGAACTAATGAAGCAAGACTAACTGCCCTTTGTGATCACTTCTTTTTGAAATTTTTCAGCTGTCCCTCAGCAGCACGATAGTCTTCAGTTTGGTCCAATTCGTACATGCGCTCCATCAACTGCCACTTTTCATCGGCAGAAGCCTTCTCATTTGTTTGCTGGAAAGAAGATACATGAGCTTCCCACTCGGCCTGCCGTGGCTTTCGGCCCAGCTCTTTCATGGCCTTTTCATGATCAAAGCCAGCAACGGTATCCATGATCATAAACAGACGGTTACCCGAAATATAGATTTCCATATCCAGAATGCCCACCTCTTCCATCCCTTGCGTAATCTCCGGCCAAAAATGTTTTTTAGCATGTGCCTGTTTATATTTTTCAATTAGTTCCGCATCATCTTCAAGCTTCATCGTCTTGCAATAGCGTTTGAAAGGCATGGTAGAATTCAGGTTACAGGTTGACTATTTTCGAATCAAAAATCAATTGGTCATGTTAGTTGAAGGTCGAAGGTCTTAAAGTTGCAGGTCAGATATTTGACCCTAAACTTTCAACTTTTAGACTTTATAACTTTCAATATCTGTGCAAACATTAGTCACTAAACAGCATCTGTTGCCAGATCAAATTTGCGACTCATCAGTCCGTAGCCGGCAACCACGAGGAAGCAGACAAGCGGCACCCAGTACGAGATGTGAATACTGCCGCTGGCGTCTGATATCATTCCTTGCAAAGCCGGCAGGGCCGCACCACCCCCGATGGCCATAATCAGTCCTGCACTGCCGATTTTGGTGTCTTCGCCCAAACCCTGCGAGGCAATACCAAAGATGGTGGGAAACATCAGCGACATAAAGCCCGAAATAGATATCAGAGCAACAACGCCCACATAGCCGCTGCCCGCAATGACGATAAAGGTAGCAAGCACGCCCAACAGCGCCGATCCCATCAGCAGACTTGAAGGTTTGACGTATTTCATCAGGAAGGTGTTAATAAACCGGAAAGCCGTAAAGACGATTAAGGCCGCAATATAGTAGCTCGACGCATCCGCTTCAACCACACCTAACTCGGCCATCACGTAGCGGATGGTAAAAGACCAAACACATATCTGTGCACCTACATAAAAGAATTGTGTAATAACGCCCAAGGCGTAATTCTTTTTCTTGACCAGCCTTTTGATGGTTGTCCACAAATTTATTTGAGTGGTCTCCGTAGAAGCTTTGGGCATTTTTGTAAAGGCAATCAACAGCCAGATGCCCAGCAACACAAAACCAAGAGTTACATACGGTCCCATGACCGCACCTAATTCGGCTTGCTGAATATTATTCAACTGCTCGGCCGACATGGCGGCACGCTCTTCAGCTCCGCTTGCATTTAGCTGGGAAAGAATATAAAACTTACTGATTATGACGCCGGAGATAGATCCAATGGGGTTAAAGGATTGCGCCAGATTCAGCCGCTGAGTGCCGGTGGCCTCATCCCCCATCGCAATAATGTAGGGATTGCAGGAGGTTTCCAGAAAGGCCAGTCCGCCGGCCAATACATAGAGCGACGCCAGGAAAAAGCCATACTGCATGGAAAAGCTGGCCGGATAAAACATCAGCGCTCCGACTATATACAGTCCCAGTCCAAGCAGTACACCCGACTTATAGGTGAAACGCTTGATAAAGACCGCCGCCGGCAGGGCCAGGCAAAAATAGGCCCCGTAAAAAGCCATCTGTATCCAGGAAGTCTGGAAATCAGACATGCTCATAATTCGCTTAAAGGCCGCCAGCAACGTATCGGTCAAATTATTGGCCAGCCCCCACATAAAGAAGAGGCTCGTAATCAAGATAAAGGGCAGAATCGGGACACTCAGTCCGGAGCTTTTAGAAGAAACCGTATCACTGTCGCTTGCCATAATTATTACATCCGTTTATTCATAAATAATTAAAATGGACCCATCCCTTAGCCGTTAAGGTCGATAAATCCACCGTCAATGGGATAGTTGGTACCCGTGATAAAACCAGCCTGATCGGAACACAAATACAACACCAGTGAGGCCACCTCTTCGGGCTTGCCCATGCGTCCAATGGGCTGGGTTTGGGAAAGCTGATCAAACATCTCCTGTTCCCGGCCGGGATAGTTTTCCTTCAGAAATCCATCCACAAAGGGCGTATGTATGCGCGCCGGCGATATACAATTGCAGCGAATATTATCGCCGATATAATCTTTGGCCACCGACAGGGTCATCGTCAGTACCGCTCCCTTGCTCATGGAATAGGCAAAGCGGTCGTCAATACCAACCACCGACGCTATGGAAGCCATATTTAGAATGACCCCGCCGCCCTGTTCCACCATGCGGCCAATGGTAGCGTGTATGCAGTTGTATACCCCTTTTACGTTGACGCTGTAGATGCGGTCAAAATCCTGCTCCGAGGTATCCTCTACATTGCCTATATGAGCTACGCC
>DATGUX010000193.1:0-3942 GCA_035300985.1 Fodinibius sp. | reverse complement strand
CCTAAAGTACGCAAACTGCTCCATCACTATCCGGAGTATGATATCATCCGCAAAATCATTGCTCAAAACAGCCGGCAGATGCATAATCTGGCCGATGTGTTGTTGAACCGGGATGACTACAGTACCGCTTTTGAGCTGGATGATGATCTGGAACAATTGCAGCAGTCACTGACAGCGCTCAAACAGAGCATATCGCTGGACAATAGCGACAAAGAGGAAGCTTATCACAGTTTGAAGCAGGTTGAACAGTATCTGTATCGGCAACTTCAAAAAGCAGCTATGATTCGTAATGCCGTGCTGAACCGCAGAACGTTCGAGGAGCACAATAAATCCTCACCCCTCCATGCTGATGGTGAATTACACACGGAAGACCTGCCACAGTTCATCACTCCCAATCCACTGAACTGGAGCAGCTTGGTTAGCAACCTCAGCTTTGAATCCAGCTACTTCCGCTACGCACTGCGTACCGCAGTCACGGCCGTAGGCGGTTATGCTTTGGCCTACTTTCTGGGCTTCAAAAATGCCTATTGGGTCCTTTTGACCGTACTGATTGTGATGAAGCCGGGCTATGGCGTTACCCGCCGGCGTTTCTACCACCGTATTGGCGGCACACTCATCGGGGCGGTCATCGCCTTCGGACTCTACCAGTTCCACCCTTCACATACCGCATCACTGGCTATATTTGCTACCTCTCTGCTCCTTGCTTTTACTTTTGTGATCCATAATTATGCCGTAGCCTCTTCCTTTTTTACTATTTTTGTCATCTTTTTGTACAGCTTCCTCCAGCGCGAGATTCCCTCTATGGTTGTCTATCGCGTAGTAGATACGGTATTGGGGGCAGTGCTGGTCATACTGGCTATTCGTTACCTGTGGCCGCATTGGGAGCACCAAAAGTTCAGCAACTTCCTTCAAAAGTCACTGAGTGCCAGTAAAGAATATTTGCAACAAGTATCATTCCATCTCTTCGAAGGCCGCTTCCATGAAACCGACTATCGCCTGGCGCGTAAGCAGGCTCATGTAGAGATGTCCAATGTAGTTTCTTCCTATTATCGGCTGCGAGACGAACCCAAGTCGAAACAAATGAATGCTGAGGTCTCTTATGACCTTGCGCTGCTAACCTATATGCTGCTTTCTGCCACAACTGCTCTGGGGATTTTTCTGCAGCGTCATCCGGAGAGCTCATTTAAAAATCCTAATCTGCGTACGATAGTCAATGCCATATTCACAAATATTGACTTTGCACTTGAACAGCTTAAACCACTGGCGGCGCTACAAAAGTCCACGGTTCCCATTCCCAAAGCCAACGAAGTGGAGTCGGCTTCCGAGGCTCTGTCTCAAAGCCTTTATGACTTAAAGCGCCGGATGGATCAACCTAATGTCTCAACAGCTGATCAAAGTGCGACCTATAAGGAATATGTGCAGCTTAACTTTTTGAGGCGTCAGCTGAACTGGATGCTGCACCTCAGTCGCTCGCTGGCTGAACATACCCTCCAACCCGATCAAAAATCAGAAGAGAATAAGGACTAAGCAGTCTATTGATTTTTATAGAACTCTTTGCAAAACCCAGCGTTCGATAGGAAATAGAGGATGAGACCATTCCCTCACCCAATAGCCTTCCCGCAGGCAGAATGACATCGCTTTTTAGTGAAAACCATCCATAAGGTGCATTTCAAACAGATAAATTTTATTCTTATAGTTTCTGTTTCTACATTACAGAAGCAGTACTGCCCGGTTCATCGGCATTTTAAAAAACTAACCTTGACTTGAGCACTCTATTATGAATACCTATTCGCGCCTGCTGCCGCTGCTGCTTATTTTGTTTGTCATCTCCTGCAGTACATCCAAAAACCCCAATATTGAACGCGGTACCGGTTATAATTTCAGAAGCGGGCATCCCGAATTCCGAACCTCGGCTTACGGCTTCATTGATCCGGATAAAGGAGCCACCCTGGAGATTGGAGTCGAGGTAGTGAAAGGCAGTCTCATTTATAAAGAAGAGGAGGACACACTCAAAGCCCAAATGAGGGTAGAATATCAGGTCCAGGACCTTGGGGACTCGAAGAACGTGATCATCTCAGAATCAGTGGAACGCAGCATTGAAAGTACTGATCCCTCTATTAACAATACTCGCGAAGCATTGGACCTTCTTTTTTCGCAGCAGGTAGATCCGGGTCAATACCGGGTGCTGGTAAGCATCACTGATCTAAACACTAACAAACATATAACACAGGCTACGGAAACAACAATTCCTCAAACGGCTACAGGAGCCTATGATCTGTCTAACGTACAAATGTATGGCAAGATCAACGGAAATAACGAGTGGGAAACCCTCCGTACCTATGATGTCAAGGGGAAAATAGACTCCCTGCGATTTGTCTTTCAGGTCATTAGTCCGCGTACCGAAGACCGCATGCAAATTCGTTCCCGGCTGGTACGCTTCAAATCGGACACCGGCTACCCGCGCCCTATGCACTACTCCAACTACAGTCCCTCCAGCATTGAATATAAAGGCATTGACTACGACCAGGAAACGGAGTTACAATCCAGCCAACGTATACTCACTGATTACAGCAGTACCTTCATTGAATATAAGTATGCCGTACCCGAGCGCGGAAATTACCGGTTTGAGGTACATGCACAGCGAGGCCAAGAGGAGGAAATTTTTAAAGCTCGTGATTTCGGGATAAAAAGTGAAAATTATCCTGCCGTCAAAACCGCCCGTGAACTGGCCCGACCGCTGATATTTTTGATGGGCGAGGGAGACCACGAGGAGCTGATGAATATTTCTAACCGCGATTCTTTAAAAGCGGCAATGGACCGGTTTTGGTTAAAGAATATTGGCAACAAGAATCAGGCCCGACAGGTCATTCAAAAATACTATCAGCGTGTAGAGGAAGCCAATAAACAGTTCTCCAACTTTAAAGAAGGCTGGAAAACCGACCTGGGCATGATCTATGTTCTATTTGGACCTCCTTGGTATACCGAAGACCATCTGAAGGAGCTTATCTGGTATTATTCCTATAATCACAGTGATCCGGAGTATTCCTATTATTTTATGCAGCCAAAGCTTAAAAATAAGTATTATCCCTTTTATCACTATCTGCTGCGACGAAGTAACTACTACTATACCGTACAATACCAACAGCGGCAGCTCTGGCTGAGCGGACTGATACTCTCACGGCCCATTTAATCTTAATGGTGTGCAGGTCATAGGTAAAGACGGGATGGCCGGATGTTCATCGTTACCGGAGTTAGGATGATAGCATTAGGGATATCTGCTATCCTGACAAGTAGTAAAGTTGGAAGCCTTTGGCTATATTGTTTGTGCTTGAGATATGAAGCTGCCGGTAATTCTATATAGCTTGATCTCAGTTCTATGAGTCGATTGTCCGGCTTCTATAACTTACCATTAAGAGTATTCTAACCACTGATTTCTATGAGTCGCGCATTTGTAAAAGAGGATAGCCAGCAAGAACCCATCCGAATTCCGCCTCGTGCTTCACTGCCCGGTGGCGCAACGAATTATGTAACTCCTCAGGGACTAAAGCAGCTACATCAGGAAAAAGAGGCGTTGGAAACGGAAAAGGCTCAGCTGGCGCTCGATGATGAAGATGAACTGCGCCGACAAATAACATTTCTGAATGGCAAACTCCAGCTGCTGCAGGATCGTATCGATTCAGCCCGTAAAATTGATCCCCAAGCACAGCCGCAAGATGAAGTTCGTTTTGGCGCCACGGTAACGCTGGAGCTGCAGGACGCCCATAAAACCCGACAGTTTCAAATTGTGGGCGTGGATGAGGCTGATTTCGAGAAGCAAAAAATTTCTTTCCTTTCCCCCATAGCCCAGGCCTTATCGGGCAGCAAAGCCGGCGATATTGCCACCCTTGAGCTGGGAAAGGAAGAGCGAAGCTTTAAAGTCCTGGAAATAACCTACTGAGGCCT
>DATGUX010000192.1:0-11110 GCA_035300985.1 Fodinibius sp. | reverse complement strand
ATCTTTGCGGCCGGAGCGGGCCCGGGCAGCGGCGCTACGCGCAAATGGACGGTGGACCGGGATGGGGCTATTAAACTGATAGAGGCGGCGAAAAGTAATGGCATCAAAAGATATATAATGATCAGTGCCATGGGGGCTGAAGGAGAAATCAGCCATGAGAATGAGGTCTTTGAAACCTACCTGAAAGCCAAAGCTCAGGCGGACGGCGCTCTCAGAAACAGCGGACTCGATTATACCATCGTAAAACCGGGCCGGCTGACGGATGGGGAAGGAACAGGCAGGGTGACACTGGCTCCGCATGTAAACCGAGGGGAGATAGCCCGTGCTGATGTTGCGGCGGTACTCGCTGAGCTAATAGAAAATCCTGAGACAGCCGGTCTGGAGTTTGAGGTGGTCAGCGGCGATCAGGCCATCAAGGATGCAGTGGAAGAAACAGCTTTGGGGAAGAAATGAACCAGACTATCTACCCGCTGTTGGGATTTATCTCCTGTTGCGCTTTTTTGCGCCTCTTATAGTTCACCCAGCGCACGCCAAAACGCTTCATATTGATTTTGTCACGAAAGGCCTTAGCCCGCTCCATGACTTCATCATATTTTTTTTGATAACCCTTCATATCCGGGTCGCCTACGTGAAAACTTTTAATGCGTTGTCGGCCATCCTCATCCTTATAGCTGATTCCCAGCGAGACAATACCGTGGTTTCGGCTTAGATGGACCCCTAATTCTCCGGTAACGCTTTGTTGATACTGGATCTTCTCATTGGCATTACGGGCGGTGTCCTGCCAGTCCTGGAGCCACTGATCACGATAGGTAATGGCCGCCTGTTTAGCTTCTTCCCAGCTGTTAAAGTTGCGGCGGCGAAAACGCTTGCTCGTCCTTCGATGATCGCGCTGGATGCGGACCCAGTAACCGCTCATATTCTCGTCATCTATTTTAGTGATATTATGCATCGCGGAATTCTCAATATCCTTCGTTGGCTGTTCCATATATTAGGCAGATTCGTTACGCTTTTGCCTGGTTAAGTTAAAAAATAGTTCTTTAGTAATGCCAGTATTTTTCCATAAAAGCATAGAGTGCTACCCCCACCGTTACCGAAACGTTAAGGGAGTGCTTATGTCCAAATTGAGGAATTTCGACAAAATCATCAATCAGAGGAAGCAGGTCCTCATCTATCCCCGTCACTTCGTTGCCGAACACCAGGCAAAGATTTTTATCGGCAGGAGGGCTATAATCCGGCATAAGGATACTATCGTTCATCTGTTCGAGGCCTACGAACCGGTATCCGTCATCTTTTAATGCTTCTATAGCCCCTGCAGGATCATTTTTGTATTGCCAGTCGACATATTTTTCAGCACCGATAGCTGTCTTAGTGATCTCCGGACGGGGGAGCGTCGGTGTATATCCCGAGATAAGAATCTCGTTAATTCCAAAGGCATCCGCGCTGCGAAAGGCCGCTCCCACATTATGCATGCTGCGCACATTATGGAGCAATATTTTCACTTTATGCAGTTTGCCCGGAGGCTGACGCTTCAAATTTTGCTGAAGTATCTGTTTGGTACTTAATTTCTGCATAAAAGGGCAGTCATATTGGTATAACCAGAATACAAAGAGCCTGCAGCGGTTGTTATTTCCTGCTGTCTCTTACGTAGATTGCTGCTGCGTGCCCACTTCCCGAAGAGCGCTCCTCAATATCAAAAAGCTTGATGGCCTCCACCAGTTCGCCCAGTTTACGGTAACCATAATTACGCGGATCAAACTCCGGTGATTGCTTGGCAATATAGCTGCCCACCTGTCCCAGGTGTGCCCAGCCGCTCTCATCAGATGAAGCTTCGACAGCATTGCGCACCAGATTGACCAGCTTGGTGTTTTGTTTCAGTTCATTGGTTGATTTACGCTTAAAAGAGCGCTGACGGTCAGGTTCTTCTTCGCTGCGCAGTACTTCCGTATAGATAAACTTATCGCAGGCCGCAACGAAGGGAGCGGGCGTTTTTTGCTCTCCAAATCCATAGACGGTCAGACCGGCCTCGCGGATGCGAGCGGCCAGCTTGGTGAAGTCGCTGTCACTGGAAACAATGCAAAACCCGTCAAAGTCCTCCGTATAGAGAAGATCCATAGCATCAATAATCATGGCGCTGTCAGTGGCGTTCTTCCCGGTGGTATAACCAAATTGCTGAATTGGTTGAATGGAGAACTGGAGCAGATGTTCTTTCCAGCCGCGAAGCTTGGTGGAGGTCCAGTCTCCGTAGATGCGCTTTACATTGGCGGTGCCAAATTTTGCAATCTCTGCCAGGAGCCCCTCCACAATAGCAGGTTGGGCATTATCAGCATCGATAAGAACGGCTAATGTTATATTGGAATTGGCATCCATAAATGAATAAGCGGGTTTGGTTTGCAAAATAGGTGGTAAGGTACAATAAAACGCGGAAATTAACAGGCTTAGATATTTACCCAAAAGCCCGGCGCCCGTTGATCCTTGTATCTTGGGCAGTAGCATTTAGCCGCTGCAGGAGTATTATCGTTGTGTTAAGAGGTCTATAATATTACTTAGATGATACTATATAAGTCACTTGTTTGCAGTGAGTTACAATTTATGAAACGGTAATTATCTCTTTCAACTCTTAACATTGAGGTAACAAAAGTCTCCCATTTTTAAAATACCTTATGATCACTTAATGCAGTACACGCTAATATAAAACACAGATAAATAATAATGAACTATACATATTGGTCAGTTCTTCTTTTAAGCATTTTTTTAGCATCCTGTGGATCGTCCGGAGATGCCAAGGGTCCATCAGGCGAGATCGAGATCGACGGATCGAGTACTGTTTTCCCCATCACGGAGGCCATTGCGGAGGAGTTTAGAGCGAAAGCTCCGGATGTGCGCGTAACGGTAGGGGTATCGGGTACCGGAGGAGGGTTCCAAAAATTTTTACGCGGGGATATCGGCATTGTCAATGCTTCCCGAAAGATCAAGCCTGAGGAGGCGACTAAAGCAGCTGAGCAGGGAGTGAAGTATGTACGCCTTTCGGTTGCCTATGACGGGTTGGCGGTGGTCGTGCATCCCAAGAACGACTGGGTGGAGCAAATAAGCGTTGCTGATCTAAAAAAAATATGGGAGCCCGCAGCACAGGGAAAAATAACCCACTGGAATGATGTGCGTGCTGGCTGGCCTCAGGAGGAACTGCATCTATTTGGTCCGGGCGTAGCTTCCGGCACCTACGACTACTTTACCAAAGTTATTGTTGGACAAAGTGGATCCAGCCGTGGCGACTTTACGGCCAGTGAAGATGATAACGTATTGGTACAGGGGGTGAGTTCTGATCCCTATGCTCTCGGCTTCTTTGGTTTGGCTTACTTTAAAGAAAATAAAGATAAACTGAAGCTTATTAGTGTCGAAAATAGAGAGGGGAAGTTTGTTAAGCCGACGATGGAAACAGTATCCAGTGGTACTTATGAGCCGCTATCCCGTCCATTATTTATTTATGTGAGTAAGGAAGCGGCCCGGAAAGAAAAGGTGCAGCAGTTTGTCCACTTTTATCTCAGGAATGCCCCAAAGCTGGTCGAGCAGATTGGCTATGTGGCCATGCCCGACTCAGCTTATCAGAAACAGATTCAAAAGTTTGAGGCATTTGCCCCGGCAGATTCAGTTTCAACCCCATAGGCGGGTTATAATAAACTCCTTATCAGAAAGGGAGGATATATTCCCCGCGATCTGAAAACTGATGCAGCTTTTAGTTATACGACTATGAATACCAGAATAAAAGAAAGCATAATTGAGAAGGCTTTGGCCGCTTGTGCGCTGGTTACTGTGGTTACGACAGTGAGTATTATTTTGATCCTGGCAATAGAAACGGTGAGTTTCTTTAGTGAAGTCTCAATCATAGAGTTTTTGACTTCTACCAAGTGGACGCCCCTTTTTACTAAAAAGAACTATGGCATACTGCCGCTGCTTAGTGGTACCCTTCTGACAACAGCCATCGCTATCGCTGTTGCACTGCCGCTGGGACTGGCGATAGCTATCTACCTCAATGAATATGCATCGGCCTCATTGCGGGCTGTCCTCAAGCCATTGCTTGAGATCCTGGCTGTAGTTCCTACGGTAGTGTACGGCTTCTTTGCACTGATGATTGTTACCCCATTTCTTAAAACCTTTGTCCCCGAGCTGTCCGGTTTTAATGCCCTTTCTCCGGGTATAGTGATGGGAATTATGATTCTGCCTTTTATATCCTCACTCAGTGAAGATGCCCTCAGCTCGGTACCTCATACACTGCGACAGGCCTCATTTGGAATGGGGGCCAATAAATTCCAAACGGCTTTTCGCGTAGTAGTGCCGGCTGCCTCGTCAGGAATTATTGTTTCAATCATACTGGCGATTTCGCGTGCCATAGGAGAAACAATGATTGTGGCCATAGCAGCGGGACAACAACCGCGCTTTACCTTTGATCCTACGGTACCCATCGAAACGATTACCGCCTATATTGTGCAGGTGAGTATGGGTGATGTACCGCATGGATCCACGGCTTATCGGACAATTTTTGCGGCCGGTATTACCCTTTTTATCTTCACCTTTATCCTCAATAATATAAGCTATTGGATTAAAAGAAAGTATGGTGCGGCTTATGAGTAATGTAAACAGACTTAAGGATAAAGTATTTCGCGTTATCGGAGTAACATCCATCATCTTCTGCCTGCTAATCTTGGTCATATTTATAGCTTTTATCATTTACCAGGGAAGCGCCCGCCTCAGCTGGGAATTTATGATCAGCCTCCCATCTCGTTTTGCCGAGAAATCCGGCATCTATACGGCTTGGGTGGGTACCTTATGGGTGCTGGTACTGACTACTTTGATCGCCTTTCCGTTGGGCGTTGGGGCCGGCATTTACCTTGAAGAGTATAGCCCAAAGAACTGGTTAAGTAAGCTCCTGGAGATCAATATTGCCAATCTGGCGGGCGTTCCGTCAATTATTTACGGTTTGTTGGGCCTGGAGTTTTTCGTACGCATCATGAAGATGGGGAATAGTATTTTAGCAGGCTCGCTTACGTTGGCGCTTCTTATTCTTCCCATTATAATTGTATCAACACGCGAGGCCATTCAGGCGGTTCCGGGCACTATCAGAGAGGCTTCGCTGGCACTTGGGGCTACCAAATGGCAAACTATCCGGAATCAGATCTTACCGGCGTCTTTTGGAGGTATCTTAACGGGAGTTATTCTGGCAATATCACGCGCAGTAGGTGAGACCGCTCCACTCATTGTCATTGGTGCTCTGGCTTATGTCCCTTTTGTACCGAAAGGACCTTTTGATGAATTTACGGTACTGCCTATTCAAATATTCAATTGGGTATCGCGCCCCCAGCATGAATTTATCATCAATGCAGCAGCAGCCATTATCGTGCTGTTGCTAATCACTTTTACAATGAATGGCATTGCTGTATATCTAAGAAACCGATGGCAACAAAAAATAAGCTGGTAATTTAGTATAAAAACAAGCTCACAGAGGAGGAAATATGCAAATGGAATCAGAAATTAAAGCTCCTGAGATTCAAAAAATGGAAACCAAATCCAGGGCAGGTATCACCAAGCAGGAATATAAGCTAAGGGCCAAAAATGTTGACGTTTTTTATAATAACTTCCAGGCTATCCATAATATCAGCATGGATATTGTGGATAAATCTGTAACGGCCTTTATTGGCCCGTCGGGTTGTGGAAAATCAACCTTCCTGCGGCTGTTTAACCGCATGAACGATTATATAGATAGCTTTGCGATGAACGGACAGATCTGCCTGGGGGATCAAGATATTTACGATTCTTGCGTTCGGGTAGAAGAGTTGCGCAAAACCGTAGGCATGGTCTTCCAGAAACCCAATCCCTTTCCAAAATCGATCTTTGATAATGTCGCTTACGGGCTTCGCATTCAGGGTATAAAAGATAAGGAGCGTATTGAAGAGCGGGTGATTGAGTCGCTGCGTCAATCTACGCTTTATGAAGAGGTAAAGGATAATCTGGATAAGCAAGCTCTGGCGCTTTCCGGTGGACAGCAGCAGCGGTTGTGTATTGCGCGTGCCCTGGCCGTTAAACCGTCGGTTTTGCTCATGGATGAGCCTACCTCAGCACTGGATCCCATCTCTACCGGCAAGATAGAAGACCTTATCAGCGAGCTGAAAGAAAAATATACCATCGCCATTGTAACCCATAATATGCAGCAAGCAGGACGCATCAGCGACCACACGGCTTTCCTGTATATGGGGAAGCTGGTGGAATATGGTGATACGCAAAAGATATTTACGAATCCTGAGAAGGACCGTACGCAAAATTACATTACAGGACGTTTTGGTTAATTCAATCTAAAACAGTTACTCAAATGGCGATACTATGTCGAATTTAGAAAAAGAAATAAAGCTTCTTAAGGACAATATCCTGGAGCTTATGTTTACAGTAAAAAGTCAGCTTGAAAAGGGGCGGGAAGCCCTGGTCGAATTTGACGAAGAAATGGCACGGCAGGTTATCATTAACGAAAAACGGGTGGACAGCCTTGAGCTGACTATTGACCGTGACTGTGCCAAGCTGCTGGCCCTTTATAATCCGGTGGCCGTGGATCTGCGATTTGTTATGGCTGTTTTTAAGATCAATGCTGACTTAGAGCGCATCGGTGATCACGCCAACGGCATAGCTAAGTATATGTTGGACTTTGGAGCCGGGATAGACGAGGATATTCTTAGGGAGATGAAGTTGGATTTGATGTATTCCACTTCGCTACAGATGGTGAATGATGTTTTTAATGGTTTTATTGCAGAAGATACCAAGCTGGCAGCCAAAGTGTTCAAGCTCGATGAAACTCTAAACAGTATTAATCGTAATGCCTCTTCGACAGTTACTGAGTTGATTCAGAAGGACCCGGGCCAGACGCAGAACTATCTCTATCTTCTTTCTATTATCCGAAAGCTGGAGCGGGTTGGTGATTTGACAAAAAATATTGCTGAAGAATTTATATTTTATATAGAAGCGAAAGTTCTAAAGCACCAGAAGGAGAAAACAAAAAAGGCCGGTAGAAAAGAATTATAATCGGGTAGAACTGTTTCGCTTTTATTCAAATATGATAGGCATAACTTAATACCACACCATTTATGAAACGTATAGGTTATTCCGGTATCCTGTTGCTTCTTCTTTTAACGGCCCGGGCACAAGCGCAGATAAAAGTGGGGGAGAAGGGCAGACTAAGCGGTACGGTTTTTGGAGACTATTATTGGTTTGCCCAAAGTCATAATGAAGAACGGACGAATAGCAATGGCTTTTGGTTCCGTCGGATCTATTTTACCTACGATCACAGCATCAGTGAACAGCTATCTGCGCGGTTGCGCCTGGAAATGAGCAGTTCCGGGGATTTTGTCACTGAAACTGAGCTCACCCCTGAGGTAAAAGATGCCTATCTAAAGTGGACAAAAGGAGATCACCAGATTCTGGCGGGCATCTCTTCAACGCCCACCTGGGGGCTCGTTGAGGATATATGGGAGTATCGGTCTGTAGAAAAGTCACCGCTGGATCTTTTTGATTTTGGTAGCTCTCGCGATTTTGGCTTATCCTTTAAAGGTACACTGGACCCGAAAGATAAGGTAGGATATCATTTCTTTCTGGGTAACGGAAATGGAGGCAAGACCGAATTGAACAAAGGTAAAAAACTGATGTTCTCCCTAAGTTACTGGCTGACCGATCACCTGGTGATAGAGGGCTATGCCGACTGGAATGATACGACCGGCGACCCGGAAGCTATTGACTATTATACCCTGCAGGGCTTTGCAGGCTACCGATCCGAAAAAGTGAACCTTGGTACCCTTTATGCTTTCCAGCAGTATAATGCGTCAGCGGAAGCTACTAAAGGCCTTGATATAGTCTCGCTTTTCGGCACCTATGCTTTTTCGGAAAAGCTAAAGGCCTATGCCCGTGCGGATATGATGCTTGACCCTAATCCCCGAGGCGAATCTATTAGTTATTTACCGATGAGTTCCACGGCCGAGGCCACCTTTGTTACGGGCGGAATAGATATTGCGATTCATGAAGCTGTTCGCCTCCAGCCTAATGTAGAAATGGTTTTTTATGATGAAACAGACTCCGGCCAGCACCCTGATGCTGATATCGTGCCTCGCATAACACTGGCCTATACTTTTTGATATACGGGTTATAGAATACTCTTATAATTATATGCATAACAAGTCATTAGACTCATTTAGGTGATTATGTATCATCATCTTAGTTTCAAAAGATCCGTTGGGGTTTAGAGAAGATAAAAATTAAATTCTTCACACCATTTTTTCCCTGCCCAAACAAAATGATATAGAAGTCCGTCTCATACTAACATTACAAAGTCCCTCATAAAACGTATTTTTTAAATTGACCCGCATGTCATGATTTCTGTAAAGAACCAACAGAATATGAGAGGATACCTCCCAAGGCGTGTGTCTCGGAGCAAATGGGGAAAGCTTTAAAACTTTAGGACTTTATTAAAATTTACATGGTATGTATCCGTAGGACAGGAGACCCATTATTATGATAACAGCCAGTACGCAATGGGGTTGTTTTGACAGCTAACATCCTTAGATTAGTAAGTTCAATCTGTCGGATAAGTGCCCGTTATGTAAAGTGGCTATGATAAGATCTCTATCTCTATGTTGATGCATGGGAACTACTGAGCCACGAATGCCGCGTAAAAAGCCAAGAAATCTTGATTGAAACTTGTAATCACGTCATCAGATGATGGGGAAGGTCGTCTACTTTCCCGCAGCCAATTTGCTCCATCACCTGTTGCAGCTGCCTTTTAAGGATAGAAATCGTGTGCCGGCCTCCTTTCTTGCCCAATGCCGCCGTACCGTAGTTGAAGGCGCGTCCCAGGAACGTGAATGCCGCTCCGGAGGCCATCGTTCGTGCAATATCGGGACCAGAACGAAGCCCACTATCCATCATAATGGTCATGTTGTCCTTGTATTTTGGGGCCAACTCCTGCAGTACATTAATCGCCGAAGGGCCCGAATCATGCTGGCGCCCGCCGTGGTTGGAAACAATCACACCATCCAATCCTAATCGTATTGCTTTCTGCATATCTTCCTCGCTGGAAAGCCCTTTGATCACCAGGTTACCTTTCCACTTGTTGCGCAGGGCCTTTATCCGGTCCTCATTGAGGCGGCCATTGAACGTTTGATCCATGAAAAGTCCCAGGTGATGCATATCCATCCCTTCGGGAATATAAGGCTCCATGGTTTTAAAGGACGGGCGCCCGTAAAACAGGGTGCGCAGTGCCCAGGCTGGTCGACTCATAATCTGCAGGAGATTACGAACGGTCATACGCGGCGGCATTGACAGGCCATTTTTAATTTCCTTGGACCGGTAGCCGAAAGTCGGCACATCAGACAAAATAACCAGCGTCGTACAGCCCGCATCCGCCGCTCGCTGGAGCAATTTATCCCTTAATTCATCCTCCGCCGGATGATAGAGCTGAAACCAGGCCTGCCCTTCCGTTATCTCGCTAATCGTTTCGATACTGGCCGTACTTACCGTACTTAGCACAAAGGGAATGTTATATTCAAAAGCGGCCTTGGCTAAGATCTCGGGCGTTCCGGGCCAGAACAATCCCTGCAGTCCCACCGGGGCAATGCCAAAGGGGGCATCATAGACATGGCCGAATAACTCTGTTTTCATATCAGCGCCGCTATGGGCACGAATATACTGCGGCATCAGCTCAATGTCCCTAATCTCGCGGGTATTTTTTCGCAGGTTAACCTCCTCGTTACACCCGCCCGACAGATAATCAAAAGCGAAGCCCGGAATACGTTGTTGGGCCTTCCGCCTCAAATCTTCCACGCGGGGATATTGGGGATCATATTCTACATCCATAAGGATACATATTTAACTGTTTTTATAGATTTACTTCACAACTATCTTTGATATATAAATCATTGGCGTAAGGTTGACAAAGCCAGAGCATTCGGGGTAAATAATCGGGGCTAAGTGTTAGGCACACCGATCTAATTATTACTGCAAATTTCTTGTGCGGTTATACTATCGGTAATTAAAACATCGATTAACTGTCCATTTAGTGCGCCCCGAATAGCAGCGCCCTTTTCCTTCCCGGAAGCCACCCCTACCACGGTATCAACTGCTTTTATTTCTTTGATAGAAATACCAATTACTAAATCCTTCATTTCAGATTCTACCTCTTCTCCATCATTGTTAAAAAAGCGAAGGGAAATATCCCCAACGGCTTCCGATTGCAAGAGTTCCTGATGTGCTTTGGGGGCTATTTCTTCACTATTTTTGTCCAATACGGGGTTGGTGGACATAGCTCCAATTCCAACAAAAAGCGTATCTATTTTGGAAAAAAATGCCAGTGTGTTTTTTACCTGACGATCGGCAAGTAAGGCCTCTTTAGCGGCTGCGCTTCCTACAATACCGGGAGCGGGGAGCAGCGAAAGTTTGCTCTCCAGTAACTGAGAAAACCGTCTGGAAATATCAGTTGCATGGGCCTTTGCCTCCGGAGGACCTACGCCGCCGAGTGCTTGTATAACATGCGTATCCGGTATGGGATTGTTGATCATAGCATCCGCCATAGCCTGCAATGTGGTGCCCCAGGTAACCCCTATGGTTTCTCCTTTTCCCACCGTTCGATAAAGATACTCAGCACTTGCGGCACCAATTTGGTTTCTCACACTGTCTTGGGTGGCCTCAGCATTAATCTTGAAAATCACTGCTTCCTTCAGGTTAAATTTGTCTTCCAATTCATTTTCTAATTCAAGAAAGTATTCTTGATGCTTTTTTACTGAGATCTGTACAATTCCTATTTGCCGTGCCTTTTTTAATAGTCGGGATACCTTTGGACGTGACAGGTGAAGCCGGTCAGCTATAAGCTGCTGGTTACAATCATGCTCGTAATATAGTGAGCTAACTTTGGTAAGCAGGCGCTTCTCTTCATTTGTTGTACGTGTTTTTGCCATGATTGTGTGGCTCCGGTTATAAATTTTGGAATAAGGTAGTCATTAGTATCCAGAACTGAAATTCATTCATGGATTACATGCTAAAGTATATTTGGTGTAGATGCTAAAATGCATGGGGCTTAATAAGGGTATAG
>DATGUX010000191.1:0-5384 GCA_035300985.1 Fodinibius sp. | reverse complement strand
ACCATCCTCATCGGCAAGAGGAGAGTCAGGGTCATAGGCTCCACCATAAACGGCCCTTCCCAGGTGTTCCAGAAAATTGCCGTAAATCATCGAATCCACCCTGCCAACGGTACGATCGATATCAATTTTGATGCGGGCATGCTGGGCGTTAGCAAAATTAATATTAACAACAAGAATAACTATAAGTACCGAAGATACCGATTTTGTCCAGACAATAATTTGACTCATAAAAAGGATAATTATAGAAGACTTTGCAAAACCAACTGACGTTGTGAACGGAGTAACAGCCGATAAAAGGAAGAGCTTGACAAAGCCTTCTTATTAAAAAGATTGATGAATCGGTAGAGCCGTATATACCATATTACCAATTTATAGTTAAAGCAGTCACTTTAAAGCGAGTATTACTAACCCTCTACTTAGTATCCCGGGTTCTGCCCCAGGTTGGGGTTCAGGTCTCGCTCACCTGATGGTATTGGCCATAAGTAATCCCGCTGGGCCTCAAACGAACGTGTATGCTGGCCTTGTAACCTACTAAAACTGCTTCCACCTTGATCATCGGCAATCTCAATACCGTGGATATTACCGTTGAGAACGTTTTCAGCGGTTCCCCAACGACGAATATCCGCCAAGTGCAATCCCTCCCAGGCCAGTTCAATTGTTCGTTCGTTACGGACAAACTCAATTGCCTTTTCCTGGGACATCATCGTTACATCCTGGGGCATTGGCAGATTCACCCGGTCACGAATCATTTGAATCGCCTCATTTACTGAAGCATCCTGCTCACCCAGCTCAACCTTCGACTCTGCGTACATCAGCAGAACATCCGCATATCGCATCTTTATAAAGTTGATCCCGCTGTTGGTCGGCGACGACTCATCCTGCGGATCTACATATTTCATAGCGATATATCCAGTATAAGTGTTGTTATAATCGGTCAGCTTAATCCGATCGCCGGTAGGGCTGCAGTAGCCATCCGGGGCCCCACTTTCACAAGAGGGATATGAATTATATACCATCCCGTTGAACTGCGCACCGGGGAACAGCACTGTGCCATAAAACCGCGGATCGCGATTAGCATACATGCCAATTGACTCTACGGTTGCATTGCCGTTGTTATATGTAATCTCCGGTGGGGAACCATCGTATATGGGCGACTCATCAACAGGTAACCCATCTTCCATCGGGAAGCGATCCACCAGTTCTCGCGTCGGCGAAATATGCACCTCTCTCCCCATGCTTTTTGGAGCAAAATCTGCCCAAGCCGACCAACCATTTTGGCCGGATACTTTCTGATAATCCAGAATTATCTCGTTGCTCATTTCACCGGCATTGGTAAAGAGCTTCCTAAAGTCGGGATGTATTTCAATATGATTGTACGCCGGATCATCCATAATAGTGGCAGCCTTATCTCTGGCAGTGACATACAAAGTATTAGCACGAGAGGTATTGTTCTCGTGATGTTCCTGCCAGCTGCCCTCGTATAAAGCGTTCCGGGCTTGATAAGCCAAGGCAGCCTCACTGGTGGCACGGCCATAATCAGAGGAGGGAAGGTCTGCCCGAGTACCAAGTAAACTCTCCGCTTTAGACAGATCTGACATAATTCGGTCATATACTACTTCTCGCGAAGAACGACTTACGCTGCGTGCTTCTTCCACGGTGGGGACACTGGTAAACACAGGCACTCTGCCAAACATCCACAGCAGCTCGTGGTAAAAGTAACCGCGCAAGAACAATGCCTCACCTCGAATTCGGTCGACTACCTCCGGGGTAAGCACCTCGCTCCCCACCTCGTTGAGCTGAAAGAGGATTTCATTAGCCCGACTGATGCCGGTGTATAATTGCGACCACAATCCAGCGGACCAGCCCGACTGAGCGTTAGCGCGGCCCATCACGTATTCATGCTGACGTCTCCAATCGGCGTGTGAATAGCCAATATCGGTAGTGCCATCAAAATAGATGGGATCCAGGTCGCGCCCCGTCATCTCGTTATAGGTACCGTTTAGCGCCGTATTGAAATCGCGCTCATTGGTCCAGAAAGTTGCCGAAGAAACTCTGTCAGATGGTTCCGTGGTCAGAAATCCCTCTTCACACCCTGTAACTCCAAGGGCAATACATATAAGCAGTAGGCCTGCAAGCAATACATTCGGTGTCTTAGATAGTTTATAAGTCATAATATTGGATTTTTTTAAAATCATTAACTTGGTCATTTTAGAAGCTGATATTAGCACCCAGACTAACCACCCTCGTCTGTGGATAATAGTCACCGGTCGTCCATGGGTACTCCGGATCCAGACCAATACCCAGGTTATGGTGCATCCACAGATTTTTACCGGTGGCATACACCCGCAAGCGCTGGATGCCAATCCGGCTGACAATATCTTTGGGCAGTGTATAGCCTACTTGCACATTACGCAGCTTCACATAGCTTCCATCCAGGATCCACCAATCGTTCATATTGTAGTAGTTCCTGTTATCGTTGGAGTAGTAGGCGGGATGTCGGGCGTTCTGGTTTTGGGGCGTCCAGTAATCCTTATGCCACTCCGAGGTGTAGTTCTCCCACACCGGCCCCTGGGCAAACCCAAGACCTATATACTGGGCCCGCTTGCCGACTCCTTGGAGCAAGGCTGTAAAATCAAAGTTCCTCCACCCTGCATTGATGTTCACCCCAAAGATATAGTGCGGATTAGGGTCGCCTATGACCACACGATCCTCATCGTTGATTATTCCGTCATCGTTCTGATCCTTGAAGATGACGTCTCCCAGACGTGCACCATCGCCCGGCACATCGGCATGGCTATCGATCTGCTCGTAGGAGTTGTAGAGCCCCTCGGTCTCATATCCATACCAGGCACCGATCGGCGAGCCCTCCTGAATCACGTTCTGGCTGAGGTTAAGATCGCCCTCAATATATGGACCCGTATCGACCAGGTCAACCACCTCGTTGCGGTTGTCGGAAAGGTTGACATCAATACCGTAGCTGACTTCACCAATATTATCCTGCCAGCCGACGGCTATCTCCCATCCCCTGTTTTCGACCACACCTGCATTCTGGAAGGGCGCATTGAGGCCGACCATGTCGGGTACCGAAAGTGCCAATAGAATATCTTCGGTGCGCCGCTCATAAATATCCCCCGTCACGCTCAGGCGGTTATTCAGAAATGCCGCATCAAATCCAATATTCGTTACGGTAGTCGTTTCCCACGAAAGCTCCTTGTTGACCAGATCCGTGGCTGCACCGCCGGTAGACTGTGTACTGCTGGCATTACCCAAATGGTACGGAATGTTCAGATTAATAGAAGAATAGTACGAGTATAGTGGCACATCCTGATTACCCAGTTGTCCCCAGGATCCGCGAAGCTTCAGCTCGTCTATCCAGTTAACCTTGAAAAACGGTTCCTCAGCAATTCGCCATCCGAGCGAGAATGACGGGAAAAAACCGTAGCGGTGTCCCTCAGCAAATCGGCTCGAGCCATCGTAACGGGCATTAAATTCGAAAAGGTAACGACCCATCATCTCATAATTGAGCCGCCCAAAAGCTGAACGCAATGCCCAGCTGTTGCCATAGCCGCGAGTCCCGTCGTTCGTCTCGTTCCCCAAGTCAAGCTGGCGCAACTCATTATTATAAAATTGATCCCTCCAGGCCCGGAACTCTTCAAAATTTGAGTCAATCTGTTCATATCCAACCACCCCGGAAATATCATGATTATCACTAAAGCTGTAATCGTAGTCAATCAGTGCCCGAAGTGTTGTTTGTTTATCCGTAAAAGTCCGATTCTCACCAAAACTTGGGCCCCAGTAGTAACCATCATCCGGATACTCCTCAATGAGATCGGGATCAGTAACAAAACGCTCCCAATCCATCGAGCCGTAGTCGAAAGAGGCCTGAGTCTGTATTTCTGCCCATGAGGCTATCCGATAGTTCAGACGGCCAGTTACGGTACCATTCCAAAAGACCCGCTGTTCATTACCGCTAATTTCGGCAGACGCCAACGGACTTCGACCGAATAAATTTGTTCCGTAAGTTCCATCAGAAAACCGGGTTCGAACCGTCGGAGGTGTGTCGTGGATAATATAAAAGTTGGAGGCCCATTCCTCTGCCGGACGAATATCCCAACTACGATTAGCTGAAACATCCACACCACCGGATATTTCATCATTCAGCTGAAAATCGGTGTTAAGACGAATCCCGTACCGGTCTGCTCCCGTATTGGCCATCATACCATTTTCTTCCATATAATTAAGAGAGAGAGAATAACGGGCAACTTCACTTCCACCTGCCACTCTAAGCGAATGGTCCTGGATGGATGCCGGATCAAATATCGCATCAACCCAGTCATTATCGGGGTACTGGTCGGGCTGATTACCCGCTACCGTATTCTGGATATATTCTTCGGTGTAACGTGGAGCGTAATTGGTATTTGATTGGCATTCCGCTTTGGTCTGCCCTTCGCGACCGTCCAGACATGCATTCAGGAGATTCTCCCGAGCCAGATTGGCGAGCCGCATATGCGTTTCGGTATTTACTTGCTCCGGCCAGGCAGTAATATCCTGCATTCCTATATAACCATTGTATTCGACCTGTAAATCACCAGATGAACCACGTTTTGTAGTAACCAAAATCACGCCATTGGCAGCACGTGATCCATAGATTGCTGCCGAGGCCGCATCTTTGAGTACTGAAATATTCTCCACATCTTCCATATTAACATTAGAAAGATCTCCTTCAATGCCATCGATCAATATTAGGGGTCGAGAAGAACCAGCACCGCCGGTATCATCGCCCCGGCCCAACGATCCCTGTCCCCGAACCAGCAGATCCAGTTGATTATGTCCGGGCATATCCCCACCATCAATCAGCTGTAGTCCCGGAGCCATCCCTTGCAGCGCGTGTGTCACCGTGGGGACCGGAATTCCAGTCATCTCATCCGTTGAGACTGATGCTACTGAGCCTGTCAAATTCACTTTCTTCTGCTCTCCATATCCCACTACAACCATCTCTTCTCCAGTAAATGCCTTTGATTGTAACGAAATATCAATTTCTGTTCTTCCGTCAATCGGTATTTCTTGTGTTTGATAACCCACAAAGGAGAAAGCAAGGGTATCTGAGGAGGAAGATGCGGCAAGTTGATACGTTCCGTCTGCATCAGTGGAAGTACCTGTTGTCGTCCCCTTAATCATGACATTTACGCCAGGCAACGGATCTGATGTGCTTGCTTCAAATACCGTTCCCGATACCGTGTGTTGTGCGAATGTGCCTGCTGCTGAAAAGCAAAATATAGCTGCTGTCAACAACAGGCATTTACTTTGTAGATATAGTTTCATAGCTCCCTATTTTATTCATGTGATAATGATAATTTGTCCCTTCCTGTTAAAAGATTGAAAGC
>DATGUX010000190.1:0-6024 GCA_035300985.1 Fodinibius sp. | reverse complement strand
AGTAAAAGTGCCTAAAGAGGCCTATTATGGGGCTCAAACCCAGCGTGCTGTCAATAACTTTCCGGTCAGCGATCTTAGGTTTAGCCGTGGTTTTATTCGTGCCTTGGGCATGGTTAAGAAGAGCGCCGCTAAAGTCAATGCCGCACTCGGTGAGATTGACGAGGAGCTTGCATCAGCGATTGAGCAGGCCGCCGGCGAAGTCAGTGAAGGAAAGTTCGACGGAGATTTTGCCGTGGATATCTTCCAGACCGGATCGGGTACCTCCACCAATATGAATGCCAATGAGGTGATTGCTAAACGAGCCAATGAGCTTAAGGCCGAGAATGTAGATATCACTATACATCCCAATGATCACGTGAATTACGGGCAGAGCTCTAATGACGTTATCCCAACTTCCATTAGGGTGGCTGCCGTTTTGGCTGT
Organism: Fodinibius sp.; assembly: GCA_035300985.1. Taxonomy (GTDB): domain Bacteria; phylum Bacteroidota; class Rhodothermia; order Balneolales; family Balneolaceae; genus Fodinibius. The sequence continues at coordinate 5,601 of DATGUX010000190.1, read as the reverse complement.
GGAAGAAAATTTGATTCCGGCTTTAAAACAGCTAAAAAATGCTTTTGAAGAGAAGGGAAATGAATTTGAGGAGGTCGTTAAAACCGGACGTACCCATCTGATGGATGCCATGCCGGTAACGATTAAACAGGAATTTGACGGATATGCCCGGCAATTAGAGCTTGGGATTCAACGCCTGGAGTCAGCACTGGAGCGGATGGCTGAGCTTCCTCAGGGCGGGACCGCCGTAGGAACGGGGCTTAATACGAATCCCGATTTTGGCGCTTCCATGGCCAAAGAGTTGTCTTCGGCCGTTGAACTGACTTTTAAAGAGGCCGAAAATCATTTTGAGGCACAGTCCACGGTGGATGCACCGGCAGAGCTTAGCGGCCAGCTTAAAACCATTGCTGTGGGACTGATGAAGATAGGCAACGACCTGCGCTGGATGAATTCCGGTCCCAATAGCGGCATTGGAGAGATTACGCTTGAGGCTCTTCAGCCCGGATCCTCCATTATGCCCGGTAAGATAAATCCGGTTATTGAAGAATCCATAACGATGGTTTGTGCCCAGGTGATTGGCAATGATTCTGCGATTACGGTAGCGGCCCAATCAGGAAATTTTGAGCTGAACGTTATGCTGCCCGTCGTTGCTCATAATCTGCTGCAGTCGATTACTATCATGGGAAATGCGGTGCGGAATCTGGCTGAGCGATCAGTAGCGCGGTTGAGCGCCAATAAAGAAAGGATTGCAGAGATGATTGGCCGGAATCCGGTGTTGGTTACGGCCTTAAATCCGATTATCGGATATGATGAGGGATCAAAGATTGCAAAAAAAGCCTTTAAGGAGGGACGTCCCGTCAAGGAAGTAGCCCGTGAGATGACTGACCTCTCTGATGAGGAGCTGGATGAAGCACTTGATCCCATCAAAATGACAAAAGGTGGTTTTATGGAGTAATGTCCGGGGACTAAATAAGAATCTTTAAATAACTTGCAAGGTCGCTGAGCGACTGAAATTATGGAAGATATTATGACACCTACTGAAGCAACATCACACGCAGCACTTTCAGATGAAACTGAATTGCAGGATTTAACGGATGCCCGGAAGCAGGAGATCCTGGATGACTACCAATTGGCGGTTATGAGCCGGGAGGTCTCATATATCGGCCGCAAAGAAACCCTTACCGGGAAAGCTAAGTTTGGCATCTTCGGCGACGGGAAGGAACTGCCGCAGATTGCAATGGCCAAGTTTTTTGAGGATGGTGATTTCCGCTCCGGCTATTATCGCGATCAGACATTTATGATGGCCATTGATCAGCTTACGGTGCAGCAGTTTTTTGCTCAGCTTTACGCCCATGCCAATGTGGAAGCGGAACCGAGTTCGGGGGGACGCCAAATGAATGGGCACTTCAGTACGCGAAGCCTTAATGAGGACGGCAGCTGGAAAAATTTGACGAAGATGAAAAACACCTCGCCCGATATTTCTCCTACTGCGGGACAAATGTCGCGGCTTTTAGGTTTAGCGCAGGCCTCGGACATTTATAAGAATCATGAAAGCCTGCTTGATGGAAAAAAATTTCAAAAATTTTCAACCAACGGCCGGGAAGTTGCGTGGGGGACAATCGGTGACGCCAGTACTTCAGAGGGCATTTTCTGGGAGACGATAAATGCGGCCGGCGTACTGCAGGTGCCTATGGTTATGTCGGTCTGGGATGATGGCTACGGCATTTCCGTGCCACGTAAATATCAGACGACCAAAGAAAGTATCTCAGAGGCACTGTCGGGTCTTCAGCGAACCGATGATCAGGAAGGGATAGAAATACTCACCGTTTTAGGCTGGGATTATCCTGCACTGATAGATACCTATGCAGAGGCGGCGCGTATTGCGCGTGAAGAGCATATACCTGTTCTTGTTCACGTTCAGGAGGTGACACAGCCGCAGGGGCACTCTACTTCGGGCTCGCATGAGCGGTACAAATCAGATGAGCGCCTTGAATGGGAGGAAGAGTTTTGTTGTAATCGTAAAATGCGCAGCTGGTTGCTGCAAGAGGGGATAGCAACGGAAGAAGAACTTAAGGCAATAGAGGAAGAAGCAAAGAGCAGCGCACGTCAAGGAAAAGACGCCGCGTGGAAGGCCTTCACTTCTGAGTTGGAGAGCGAACTTAACAGGGTGAATGATCTGCTGGCTAAGCTGATTGGCGAAAGCACAAGAAAGGTACAGCTACGGGAAGTTAAGAAGAAAATGAACTCGCCGATGATACCCCTGCGAAGTCATTTTATATCAGCGGCACGTAAAGCTTGCCGCATTGTACGTGGAGAAGATACCGCTGCTGCGTCAGATCTCAGGGAATGGCTGCAAGAGATGCAGAAGACCAATGATGAACGCTATGGTTCCCATCTGTATAGCCAGTCTGAAACATCACCGCTGGATGTTGAAGAGATAAAACCCCAGTATGAAGATGACGCCAAAATGGTTGACGGGCGTGTGGTTTTACGGGACAATTTTAAATATATCTTTGAACAATATCCAGAGACGGTGGCTTTCGGTGAGGATACCGGTAAGCTGGGCGATGTAAACAAAGGACTGGAAAATATGCAGAATACCTTTGGTGAGCTTCGTGTCCAGGATACAGGCATTCGTGAGGCTACTATATTGGGCCAGGGCATAGGCATGGCCCTGCGCGGGCTGCGTCCAATAGCCGAAATTCAGTATCTGGATTATATCCTTTATTGCTTCCAGGGGATGAGTGATGATTTAGCAACGATCCGATACCGCAGTATGGGCGGTCAAAAAGCGCCGCTAATCGTCCGTACCCGCGGCCATCGACTGGAGGGTATCTGGCATACCGGCTCGCCCATGGGCATGATTTTAAACGGCCTGCGCGGAGTCCACGTGTGTGTGCCGCGAAGCTTAACGGAGGCCGCCGGCATGTATAATACCCTGATGCAGGGCGATGATCCGGCGCTGGTTGTAGAGCCGCTGAATGCTTACCGGCTAAAAGAAAAAATGCCCGATAATATTGGGGAGTTCACCGTCCCATTGGGAATTTCCGAGGTTGTCTCGGAGGGAGAAGATATTACTATAGTCTCATACGGGTCAACCTTTAATATCTGTGAGGATATACTGCCCCAGCTGGACGAAGTTGATATTTCAGCCGAGCTTATTGATGTCCGAACGCTGCTGCCATTTGATCGTCAGCATCTTATAGTCAAGTCACTAAAGAAGACCAACCGCATATTATTTGTGGATGAGGATGTTCCCGGGGCAGCCACGGCATTTATGATGAATAAAGTGCTGCAGGAGCAGAAAGGATACTTCTATCTTGATTCCGAGCCCCAATGTCTCACCGCTGCTGAGCATCGTACTGCCTACGGTTCGGATGGAGGCTACTTCTCCAAACCCAGTGAAGAGGATATCTTTGAAGCGGTATATGCTATTATGAGCGAGGCAAACCCGGCAAAATATCCGGCTATTTATGATAATAGAAGGTTATAAAATCGGGTTTCGAAAATACCTTTATACCCACAGAACGTTAATGGATTGTTACATCTGATGCAGGGCTAACCCTTTCTTTGATCCGTTTTTGCCTCTTCCTCCAGCTAAAAAAGGAATAGCTGGGCCAAAAGTATATCGACATCAAGCGTTAGCCCCATTGGCGGTCGGCTTTCGGGTTAATACAGGGTGCAATAATTTTTTGGTCAAAAGAGCAAAATTTATTAGCATGTCTATATAATTAGATAGGTGGGATTGTTATGTAGGAGTGGGGCAGCCAATGTTCAAGTTGCTGTAGCCTCATTTTTCGGGATCAAGGCTGGAAGCCGCATTTTTTCTTATCTGTTTATAATTGAAAGTTAAACTTTATTCTAACGGGATATAAAATGAAGAAAAGGCTACTATTTATTTTTGGGATATTTGTTTTTTTTGCTTCGCTTGCAACAGCGCAGGAAAAAGAGACCATCCGGGGTACCGTAACTGATGCAAAAGGAGAGCCTTTGGCGGGTGCTAATGTCTTGGTTAAGGGCACCAACTTAGGGACAGCAACCGATGGTGAGGGGCGGTATGAAATTGCTGTTGACCAAGGGGGCGTAACACTGATTTTTAGTATGGTGGGCTTTAAAGGCAGGGAGGTCGAAACTGCTAAATATGAAGGAAACACCATTGATGTAACACTACTTGAAGAACAGGTCCATTTAGACGAGGTAACGGTCCTTGGCTACAGTGAAGTAGAAACAAAGCATGTGGCTTCTTCCGTCGCAGAGGTAGATATGGATCAGATCGAAACTCAGAGTATTTCTAAAATGCAGGAGGCTTTTAGCGGCACGGTTCCCGGTGTTGTTATGATGCAGACCGACAATATGCCGGGAAGCACAGTGGGCAGCATTAGAATAAGGGGGAAAAGTACGCTTCAGAATGCAGCCCCTCTGGTAGTTGTTGACGGCGTGGAACAGTCTTTGAACGATCTAAACCCGGATAATATTAAAAATATTACGGTATTGAAGGATGCAGCTTCGGCAGCGATGTATGGCTCACGAGGTGCCAACGGGGTAATTGTGGTAACGACGAAGCGTGGTGTGGCCGACCGTTTTAAGGTAGATTTAAGATCATCAATAACAATTGACGATCCGATTAAGCTGCCTGATTTCGTAAACTCGGCAGATTTTATGAGGCTTCGCAATGAAGCCAGAACAATCCAGGGGCAGTCATTGGCTTTTTCGCAGGAACAGATAGCGTTAGCGGATAATGGGAAATATGCCGATGTCGATTGGTTAGATCTCGTTATGCCTCAACGAGCCTATTCCCATAATACATCAGCTTCTATTTCGGGTGGCGGCGGTGTTGGTACCTTTAACTTAATGCTCGGGTATAACAGCCAGAAGGGCCTGGATCCGTATCAGGGACAGGAAAGGTATGATGTTCGGTTTAATACCAATATAAACGTTGCTGACCGCTTTGTGCTCTTAGCTGACTTCTATGCCCGCAGGTTGCAGGTTGATCGTTTAAATATGGATGGAGGTAATGCCCTATACAGGGGAGCATGGAGGATGAGTCCGGCAGATTCTGTCTATTATAACTCTGATTTGGAAAACCATTATAGACTTTATGACGGCAGAAATCCGGTGGCCAGCCTTTATGAGGGAGGAACAGCGCAGAACTTATATGACAGAATTACTTTAAACTTAAGACCTACCTATAATATCAATGAGAATTTGAGCTTGCAGGGGAATGTATCTTATATGATCAACAAATCTGCAAGTAAGTTCGAACGCGAAACCTTCAAGTTTTATGACGGAGACGGGAAACCGGTACAATTCTGGGAAAATTCCGTTGGATCTGAACAGGGGACAAGTGTAAGCCAGCTTACCTCTCGAGCTCTTATAAACTATGAAAAAGGGTTGAGAAAGAGTAAGGACAAGATATATGTAACGGCGGGCACTGAGCTGATGCTTCATAACTATACGGATTACCGGGAGTTCAGCAAAGCTTCCTTTTTTGGCAAAGTAAATTACTCATTTGATGACCGTTATCTGATTGAGGGAACGGTGCGGGCAGATGGAAGCAGTAAGTTTGCCCCGGGCAACCGATGGGGCCTTTTCCCGTCGGGAGCGTTGGCCTGGAATGTGCAT
>DATGUX010000189.1:0-4166 GCA_035300985.1 Fodinibius sp. | reverse complement strand
AATATTAAAGAGAATGGAGTTACCGAACTGAATATCCCGATCTCATTAAATATTGGACAAATTGGAATGTCGGCTTACCAATTGCTTAGCGGCGGCCGCTCACTGGATTATAAGTTGAAGGGAAATTTCAAATTCAATGCTCTGCACAAGCTGCTTGGAACGACCAATTTTGACTTCAGCAGGTCAGGCGCGGTACCCATTAATCGGTAATGAATCAACCGTATTATGCCTGGATACGATCCGGCCGGACCGTCCTTAAACGTTGGGAGCATTGTTTTTCACTGTTATAATGGAACTATGGGCTTTCATATTCTTCCCACTGATCGCATCTAAAAATCAACTTAAATCAAAAAATAAGCTTAACCTTTTCGTGTTTTACCGTATCTTTAGACGCTGATTTTTCACTTAAAGTTTGATATGGATAAAATCCATCATTACGACATCCATCATAAACTCGGAGCCGGGCAATATGGCACCGTTTACTACGCCACTGACACCAAGCTTGCGCGACCGGTCGTCATAAAAATCGTGCATCGCAAACGAGCCGCCGAAAAGAATATTTCTGAAGATATCCTGGAAGAAGCCCGCATTGCTTCTGCAATTCAGCATCCTAATGTTAGCGCTATATATGAGGTGGGGGAATACAAAAAGCGTCCCTATATCGTCATGCAGTACGTACCCGGACGCACGCTCGAAGAGCTAATCGAGCAGGATTTACTGAATCTGCAGTTTGCCCTTTCCATAAGCATACAAATTGCCGATGGCCTGGCTGAAGCCCACCGCCTTGACATTCTGCACCGCGACTTGAAGCCGGCCAACATTATGGTTACCGAAAATGGCCTTGTCAAAATTTTGGATTTTGGTTTGGCCAAACGGCGAAAACCCTCATCGCCCGATCCGATTGCCGAAGCTTCCCGGGATGAATCCAAAGGGCAAAAGCTTCGATCATCTCGTTTTGGCACTACGGCTTATATGGCTCCTGAGCAGTTTGTAACCCTTCGCAGCAGCAAGCAGTCCGATCTTTTTGCATTGGGTGTGATCCTATACGAAGTTTTTACGGGACAGCATCCCTTTTTGAATATGTATCCCTCCGAGCCGCATCTGCTGGTTCATGCCATCCGATCCAGAAAGCCGACCTCCCCCAAAGGGCTGCGCAGTGAAATACCCGACGCACTGGACAGCCTCATCATGCGGGCTATTGAAAAACAGCCCTCAAACCGCTTTAAAACGGTTTCCGAAGTGCACGAAGCCCTCAAAACACTGATGAAGAGTATGGATTTTGAACAGGGCATGATTCCCGGCGAAAGCTCAGCACTGCTTCCCTCGCCCCAACAAAAAAATAAAAAAAATAAGCGTACCGGCGTCTTCTCGATGCTTACGGAATTCTTTGCACGAAAGGAATCCAGTGAGGTCCAGCATAATTCCATCGCCATCTTGCCCTTTAAACAGGTAGAAGGCGCCGATCGGAATCGTTATTTTGGGCTGGCCCTGGCCGATGCTATTGCTACCCGCATCTCGCAAAATTCCTCCGTTGCTATCCGTCCGCCAAGCAGCTTTCTGTCCCTTTCCGACCATTCTATCGACGATATTGAAGCGGGCCACAAACTGCAGACAGAATATGTATTAACCGGCACCTTTTTTACCGCTGAGGGTGGTTTTTCCCTCAACTGGCAGCTGGTAGAGATTGCAACCGAAACTATTCGGACGGGCAATACCATTTCAATCCCTTCACTCGACCTGGTCAAGGTGCAAAGTGAGATTACGGATGAAATATTTGAAGCACTCTTTAATCTTGGTAAGCTGGAGAATCAGCAGGAAAAAACCTCTTTTGATCATCTTCCTATCGACTTGTCAGAGCAATATATTGAGGCGCAAGCCCTACTGTCGCGCTTCCTCTGGGGATCCAGCAATCCCAAAGATCTTGAAGAAGCCAAAGATAAGTTTGAAGAAGTACTCGATAAAGCCCCCGACTTTTCTGCCGCTCACGGCGGACTTGGCCGCACGCACTTAAACTATGTGACGAACGGGCTGGGCGGCCCCACACACTTTATGAAGGCCCAGCGCCACCTGGAGCGCGCCCTTGAACTCGATCCGGATAATGTGGAAGCCAAACTGCAGCGTGCCTATACCTATCTTTGGAGAGGAGAAAAGGAGCAGGCACGCCGCGATATTCAGTACCTGCTCAAGCATAATGGCAGCAGCTCAGAAGTGTTGCTGGTAGCGGGAATTATCATCCAGCTGGATGGCCTCCATAAAGAAGCCCTTCGCCTTCTGGGAATGGCATTGCAAAAAAATCCTGCAGCGGCAACTCAAATCTACAACCGAAGAGCACGCCTAAATCATTATTTAGGTCAGCTGGACCTGGCCTGGCTGGAAGTCAACAAGGGCCTTACGCTGGAGCCCAGCCACTCGCTGCTGCGCACCACCGAAGGCTACCTGTATTTCCGCGAAGAAGGATATGAAAAGGCCATACCCATTCTGGAATCCGTCATTGAGGAAGATCCCAAGCGCCGGGTTACCTATCCCACCCTTGCCATGTGTTACGTTCGCATCGGCGAGACGGAGAAGGCCCAAAGTCTTATCACTGACGAACTGCTGACGATTGCCTCTACCGATTGTGAAATGGCCTTTCGGCTGTCCTCCTATTTTGTTGTCGCTGACAACCCGACCGAAGCGCTTCACTGGCTGCGCAAAGCCATTTACCAGGGCTATGAAAACTATCCCTGGATCGCTGAAAATCCCGTCTGGAAGGAAATGCATGATAATCAGGATTTTCAGGATATTCTTGCTGATCTGGAACGGGTTTATAAATCGAACCGTATCCGCTGGGAGAAATTCCTGGACAATTTTTGGGAGGAATGATTTAATTTGCAAAACCTATTACTTAAAATATCACTTCTTAAAAAAACGACTCATACAGTTTAAAGGGCGTTCCGCTCGCGCGTCAGGGGTAGAACTCCTTCCGAATAATGGCTTTTGCAAAGAATTCTAAAAGAAATAATAGTCTTTAGGGTTCTATCCACGAGTCTACGATCAGTATTCACCCTCTTAATGCCCCAATAACTAAATCACCTAATAACCAATAACGAATTCTTAACCCGACTTGCCTTGCTCCGGTCCCGGGACTATTTTTATATCTTTTGAAATGAAAATACGGCTGGCTTTGTTAGCTTGAATAATACTCACACCGGCTTAACCCTCGTCCGCGATTTCAACGCATGGATAGATTACGAAATGCCTCTAAAAAACCGATTGCCCAGCTGCTGCGGTATATGCAGCCTTACCGAAAGAAAGCCAGCCTGGCTACTCTTTACTCGGTATTAAATAAACTGTTCGACCTCGCGCCGCCCATCCTTATCGGGGCGGCCGTTGATATTGTCGTCAAAGGCGAAGATAGCCTGGCCGGACGGCTGGGTATCACCGACCCGGTTAACCAACTGCTCGCCCTGGCGGGACTTACCGTCATCGTGTGGATACTGGAATCAGCCTTCCAATATCTGTTTCAAGTATATTGGAGAGATCTGGCCCAGCTGATCCAGGACAGTCTTCGCCGGGATAGCTACCGGCATCTGCAGGAGCAACAGATGGCTTATTTTGAGGACCGTCCTTCCGGCGACCTGATTACGGTGCTCAATGATGATATCAATCAGCTGGAACGTTTTTTAGATCACGGCGCCAACGACATAATACAGGTTATTATAACAGTAGTTGTTATTGGCTCTATCTTTATATTCTCCGCCCCGGAAATTGGCTGGATGGTGCTGGTGCCGATGCCCTTTATTATTTGGGGCTCCATATGGTTCCAAAAAAAGCTGGCGCCCCGCTACAGCACTATGCGCGAATGGGCGGGCCGTATAAGCTCCCAGCTGGTGAATAATCTGGGCGGCATGGCAACCATCAAAAGCTTCGGCACAGAAGAATATGAAAACCGCCGCATTGGCCGTCTTTCTGAGGGTTATAAAAAAGCCAACCAGCGGGTCATTCGCCTAAGCTCGGCCTTCGTGCCACTCATCCGGATGCTCATCATGGCGGGCTTTATCGGGATTCTGATCTTTGCCGGATTTAAGACGCTGAACGGACAGATGGAAGTGGGCCTGTACAGTATCCTGATCTTTGTTACCCAGCGGCTGCTCTGGCCACTAACCCGCCTGGGCGAAACCTTTGAT